>NZ_QHLJ01000002.1 GCF_006864365.1 Campylobacter sp. MIT 99-7217 | reverse complement strand
TGCTCTTTATTCTTAATATTCTTTTTATGGCTGTTTAGTTTGCTTGAATGCTTTTATTCTTTACCATCTTAAATTCTAGGATTTTAGGTTTTAAGTTTTTAATAGCTTTTTGGAAAATTGATTATTTAGCTTATAACAATCTCATCTAGCCCTTGCGTTTTTTTTTTTTTGAATATAATAAAAATTTTTATTTAAAGGAGCAAAGATGCAAAAATTTATCAAGGGCTTGTTAGAAACAGGTAAAACATTCGAAAAAGAGGTAAAAGAGGGCTTAAGTCATATAAATATATTTGAAGCTTTGGATATTCAAACAAGAGAGTTTTATCATTCTAAATTTATAGCTTATTTGCTGGATCAAGACAAGGGGCACTATCAAAAAAGCTTCGCAGAGCAGTTTTTAAAAAGGCTAGGACTTCAAAAAGAGTTAAAAGATAGTAATTTTAAAAACTTAAAAGTAGAGGATATAAAAGCCGTTAAAACAGAATATACTACCAAAAATAAGAGAAGAAATAATAATAAAAAAAATGATAGAAGAATAGACATTTTAATAGAACTAAGCCAGCAAAGATTTATACTCATAGAAAATAAAATTAACGCAGGGGACAGCGAAAATCAATTAAAAGACTACATTAGCTTTTTAAAAAAGAAAGCTGATTATCAAAATATACTCACTATATATTTGCACCCAAAAGGTGTTGAGCCTAGCAAGACTAGCTTAGGAAGCTTTAGTATAGATGGAAATTTAATCTTAGATAAAAATAAAAATAAGCTTAGTCATTATTTTGGTATGAAGTATAAATGGATTAAAGATTGGCTTGATGAGTGCGTAAAAATATATGAAAAAAGATTAAAAGCAAGTAATTTTACACGTAATTTTACCCAAGATACGCAAAATATTATATCCAGCTTAAAGCAATACAAAGATATTTTAAAGCGGCATATAATAATAGATGAGCATAAGAAGGATGAGCATAAGAAGGAAGATGATGTGCTTAGCTTTATTTTAAAAGGAGCTAGAGAAAATTTAAAAAATGCTATGCTTTTGTATAGATATAGTAAAAACAAGGCTGAGCTTAAGGATATAGATAAGCTAGATTATGAAAGGGCTAAAGAGCTTATCCAGCACAAATGGGAGGGTATATGCGAGGCTTTGATGAGGGATTTTTTTGCTAAATTTGAGAAAGGATTTAAAATAGGCAAGGAAGGCTTTGTTGGTCTTAAATTAGATGAAGACCGTGTTAATTATGACAATTTTGCTTTTTATCCTAAGGCTTATGAAGGAGATAATATACGCCCTCTCATAGGTTTTTATTTTAACAAAAGCAAATATAATAGCTTTGGTTTGACACTTAGGGTGGAAAATGAAAGTGGTGAGAAAAATAAAAAATATGAAAAATGTTTAGAGCTTTTTAAAGATAAACAGGGAGAGAATGTTGGAAAGGCTTGGGATCATTATTATTGTGAGAGATTAATAAATGATAAGAAATTAGACGGAGAATATGCCTTTATTTACTGGCTCATTGAAAATGAGGACTGGCTAGTTAAATTTAAAGAGCTTTTAAAGAACTTTTTAGACAAAAAGCCTATTAAAGAGACTTTAGATGAGATAAATAAGATTTTAAGGGCTTGAAATATCAATAAGGCTTTTTAGTAAAAAAGCCTTAGGACAAGGAATTTATAGAATACTAGCCTTTAATTTTATTTGGCTAAATTTGCTAAACTAATCTAGAATGATTTTTAATTACTGATTTTAATTAGTTTTAAAAAACTAATTAAAAAGATTTAGACTAGGGGCTTAAGCTTTGTGTGGCTTTGAAAGAATAGCTTAATCTTAACTTTGAGTTTAGAAATTAAAAGTCTAAGCCCTTATCTAAGTAAATTTAAAACTAAAAAGCTCTAAATGAGCTAATTTATCAAAAATTTAGTTTAAGAAAGCTTATTAAAAAAGCTTTAGCTTTTAAGCAAACTAAAAATAGGATTTATGAGCTTTTAAAAATCTAAAATTTCAAAAAAAAAAAAAACGAAATTCGGTTATAATAAAAAATTATACTAATATTATTAGGTGGTATGTTATCATATTTTCAAAATTGAATATTGCCAGCTTGTGTATATACGCTTACACTGCTATAAAAAGTACGTGTTTTAAGGAAAATCCCTTAAAAATTCTAAGCCATTCCATTAAAGTATAAAATAAGGATTGTATATATGACAAATATTGCAATAAACACAAGAATAAGCAAGGATGTTAGTAAGATAATTAGAAAATCTATTTTATTTTAAATAATAAGATAATCTATAATGATTTTAAAAATTAGCAAAGTTATAGCAGATATAAATAAAGTAGGAAGTGGTCTACATACAGTATGCAATAACAATATTTTGTATGAAATAAATTACAATATATTATTAAATCAATTAGAATTATAGATTACCACTTATAAAGGCTATAAATTATTAGCAAAATTACTTTAAATAAAATATATTTAGTGAATATTTAAAAAGTAGGCAGAGGTTAAATTTCAATATATTTCCTCACCAAAAAAGGATCAAATTACTTCTATTTATGGTACTTTTAAAAATTTTTAGATCTTACGAAAAATATCCAAATACACATAAAAATTACTCAAACAATTATATGCGTATAATGCTAGAATCTAGCAAATATAGTATATATAGCTATGATTAACACTTTAAACGAGCCAAAAAAACTTAATTTATTACAAATTTCGTAAAAGATTATATCTCTCTCAATATGCTTTATTAATCTCGATTTTTAAAATCTTCTCTTTGCATAATATTTCCTAAAATAAAGCCAATTGTAACAAAATTTGATATAAAAGATCCTCAGCCAAAGGCCTCTTTTAGCATCTTGTTTATAGCCTCAAAGCTTTCAAAATTTTCAGCTTTTATAAAATCAGCCTCCAAGGCCTTACCATAGCTTTTTTCTATCTCAGCTACCAAGGCCATTATATCAATGCTATCTATGATATCATCACTGATAAGATTATTCATCTCGCTCGTAATATCCTCTCTTTCAATAGCCTTAAAAAGCTCTTTAATTTCTTTCATTCTTTCTCCTTTTCATAAAATTTAAGCTCTGTTTTAGCAAAGCTAAAGCCAAATCTTTCATAAAATTTAATCGCCCTTTCATTATCACTTCTAACAAAAAGCTGAAAAAAAGGGCTCTTTTTATTCGATAAACAAAGCGCGTTCATCAAAGCAAAGGCTACATTTTTATGCCTTAAATCCTTTTTTACAGCGATAAAATCAAGGCTAGCCGAGTTTAAAAAGCTTGAAAAAATAAGACCTGCTTTTATTAGTCCTTCTTCTTTATAAAGAATGATTTCTTTATTTTCAGCCTTTTTTGCCAAATGCTTTTTTGAAAAATAAAATAAATAAAGAGGATTAAAAAAAGGCTCAAAAAAGTTTAAAATTTCTTCTGCTTGCTTAGGCTCTGCAAGGCTTAAAAAATCAAATTCCTTTAAGCTTAAATTCTTATTTTCAAGCCTCATTTGCCTAAAGCTTTCTTTAAATTTAAAGGAATTTGCACTTAAAAAGGGCTCAAATTTAGAAAAATCACTTCTACTCACAAGCTTGATAAAACAAGGCTTAAGCTTAAAATCCTTAAGATCATTTACAAAAAAATCAAGTAGTTTTAAGCCTTGATGAAAGAAGAAAAAATTATCCCCGCTTTGCTTTAAAATAAATCTTTTTTCTCTTAAGCCTTCTTCTAAATTTGCAAGACTTTCAAGGCTATTTTGCACTAAAAAGCCTTTTTTAAAGGCAGCTTTAAAGCTTTCAAAACTCATTTTTCAAAGCCTTCCTATCAATCTTACCATTATCATTAAGCTTAAATTTATCAACTCTTATAAAGGTTCTAGGAATCATATAGCTTGGTAATTTATCCCTTAAAAAAGCCTTTAAATTTAGTTCCTCATCACTTTCATAAAAGCACAGGATATTTTCATTTTTAAAAATACAAGCACTATTTTTAATATTTTCATGAGAATTTATAACACTTTCTATTTCGCCAAGCTCTACCCTGTGTCCTGCGATTTTGATTTGATTATCTTTTCTTCCAAAGCACAAAAGCTCGCCAAATTCATTATAAGCTACAATATCACCTGTCTTATAAACTAAGTCTAAATAATCATCATGCAAGGGATTTTGTAAAAAGGCTTGCTCTGTCTTATCCTTAGCTCTAAAATAACCAAGACTAAGGCTTGTGCCTCGCACAAAAAGCTCTCCTTTTACTCCTACTTGCTTAGAATCTATAAGCTTAAGATTGCTATCAAAAACCAAAAGTTCAGTATTTTTACAAGCCTTACCAATTGGCAAAAGCTCCTCATCGCTAAATTTTCTATCCACAACATAAAAGCTACAAACATCAGTTATTTCAGTAGGTCCGTAAAGATTAGCAAAAAGAGTTTTAGGCAAGTTTTTACGCCAATAATTAAGTTGTTTATTTGGCATGATTTCCCCGCAAAAAAGCACTTTTTTAAGAGAGCTTAGCTTAAAATTATCCAAAGCCTTAGTATTTGCAAAATAAATCAAAACACTTGGCACCCAAAAGATAAAAGAAATTTTATGTATTTTAAGATAGTCTAAAATCTTATTTGGAAAGGCAAATAAGGCATTTGGCAGTAAGTGTAAAGTAGCGCCTGCTTTTATGCTTGAAAAAATATCTAAGATAGAATTATCAAAATAAAAAGGAGCTTGATTAGCTATTTTTTCACTAGCTTTTAGCTTAAAACTCTCGCATACCCAAAAAGTATAATCAATCACGCTTTTATGAGCAATGCTAACGCCCTTTGGCACTCCTGTGCTACCACTTGTAAAAAAGACATAAAGCAAATTTGTATCTATGTGATTAGCCTTAGCCTCGCTCAAGGCTTTTTCATTTATCTTGAAGCTAGAAAAATCCTCTGTAAAAATCGTATAGGGGATTTTTAAATCTAAATTTAAACTCTTGCTTGTGATTAAAAGCCTTGGTTTTAAAATTTCTATCACTTTTAAAATCCGCTCTTTTGGTGCTTTTTCATCTATGAGTGTGTAAAAATTTCCACTCTTTGCTACTGCAAAAAAGCTTATCAAACAAGCCGTGCTTTTAGGAAGCAAGATTAAAACGCCTTCTTTGTGTAAATTTAAGCTTAGAATCTTACTTGCGACTTTTTTAGCTTCTATATCAAATTCTTTATAAGAATACTCTTTTTTATTTAGCTTTGAAAACTCATCTATGAAGCCTATTTTATCAGCATTTTTCTTTAAGCTCTCTTGTAAAAAATCATCAACATGAGTTATCATTTTAACTCCTCAATAAGTTCGTGTTTTAATAAACTATCTATCACTTCTTTTAGGCTAAAAGCTTTTACATTAAGCCTATTTGCTATATCTATGACATCATTTTTACCATCACAAAAGGCTAGGAAATTAGCAATTTGTGGTTTTTCTCCTTTTAGATTTAGCGTAGGATAAAGCCCTCTTTTGCCTAAATTTGGCTCACAAAAAATCTTGCTTTTATAAGTTTTATTAATTTCTAGGTTTAAAATGATTTCATAAATATTGCTAAGCCCAGCAAAAAGCCCCTTTGGTGTAACAAAGCTTAAATCATCAAGACTAGTATGATACTCGCAAAAATCTCCAAAGCGAGTATTACAAAGTGTTACTACTGGTAAATTTATCAAAGGAGAGCAAAACTGCCTCTCATCACTACCCCTATCTAAAAAATCAAATTCTTTAAAATTATGCTTAGTTTTTAGGCTATGCAAGGCTACTTTATCAGCCAAAGTATTAGCATTTGGTGAGTGTATTAAAGAAGTGGCTAACTCATCTCCTATACAAGTTAGCACAAAGCCAGCTTTTACATGCTTTTTTAAGTGCTTTAAATGTTTTGAGAGATAAACTATGCTTCCTATGGTTTCAGGGATAAAGATAAAGCGGTAATTATAATTCAAATTTGCAAGCCCCCCCCCCCGTGCTGGCTAGAATTTTTGCTAAAAATGTTGCTACTACAGGGCCGCTTAGCTCATTATTTGCCATAGAAGGATGACAAAGATAGGTAGAGATTAAAATTTCATCCTTGCTTTTTGATGATTTTATAAGCAAATCAGCATAATTTAAAACACCATTTTCATCATGCTTTGCGTCTATAAAGACCTTGTAAGTGCCTTTTTTAAGGCTCTTTCTTTGATTATGAGCTATGCTAAAGCCCCAAGTTTTCTTATAATAGCTAGTTACATAAGGTATTGCTTCTGGCAAAGTTGGAAGTGAGTATAAATGCTCATTTAATTCCTCAAGACTTAGCTCTTTATTAGCCGCTTCGCTATATCCCCACAAATGCAAATTATTTTGCTTAAAATCACAAATTTTCTCCTCGCTTGGCGTGATAATAAAGGCCTCTTTAGCATTCCACTCACAAGGAACAGTCCAATCAAAGACCTTTGTGCCACTTTTTATAGAATGGATCTTAAGCTTACCCTCAAGCTCTTTATTTATAATAGCTAAACTTTGCCTAAAACCTTGCCCTGTAATGCTTCTATTAAGTGGAAAAAGCCTTTTGGTCAAATCATGCATTTGTAAGCCTAAATTTTCATTAAGTTCTTCACTCACAATATCCCTTTTTATCAAGTTCTTCAAAGAGTTTAAATAAGCTATCTCGCACAAATTTAGCATCTTTTAGGCTCATTTGCTGATGACAAGGAATGCTAAGCTGGGCCTTGTAAAAATTATCCGCCTTTTCTAAGTAAAGTTCTCCAAGCATTTTTTTATAAAAGCTAAACTCATAAGCTGGTTTGTAATGCACCTGAACGCCTATTCCTAAATTTAAAAGCCTTTCAAAAAGCTCTTCTTTTTGGCAGTAAAACTTAGGATTAAGCAAGATAGGATATAAGTGCCTTGAACTTGTCTTATAAGCTTTGATTTTGATAGTGGAAAAATAAGGATTTTTTTCAAATTCCTTATCATAAAAGCTAGCGATTTGCTCTCTCTTTGCTAAATTTAAATCAAGTTTTTTAAGCTGGTTAAGCCCCAAAGCACAAGCTACATCGCTTAAGCGATAATTATAGCCAAGATCCAGCATATCATAAAGCCAAAGCCTTTTTTTAACAAGCCCATGGCTTCTTAAAAGCTTGATTTTTTCTATTAAATCCTTATCATCACTTAGCACAGCCCCACCCTCAAAGGTAGTTATTGGCTTTACAGGATGAAAGGAAAATATACTTAAATTTGCCTTTTTACCCACCTTAACGCCCTTATAGGTACTTCCAAGGGCATGGCTTGCATCATCTAAAAAAGGCACATTGTAAAGCTTGCTTAATCTTAAAAGCTCATCACTTTCAAGGCTATTTCCAGCATAATCAACCCCTACGATAGCCCCTACTTGCTCTTTTTCTTGCTGGGCCTTTTTTAGCCTGATTTCAAGCTTTTTTTCATCTATGTTGCCATCATTTTTAATGTCGATAAAATCTATCTTAGCTCCTGCCATTAAAGCTGCATTTGAAGTGGCTACAAAACTAATAGCAGGGCTTAAAACAAGCTTATCTTTTACCTTTAAAGCCTCAAAGGCTAGGTGCAAGGCTGAGGTGGCTGAATTAAGAACGCAAGCATATTTCACGCCCACATAAGAAGCAAGGGCTTCTTCAAAGTCATCAACCCTTTTGCCCCCTGTTAAAAACTCGCCTTTCAAAGCCTTACAAAGAGCGTCAATATCGCTTTGATCGATATTTTGATGAGAATAAGTAAGCATTAAAAGGCTCCTTCTATCATCTTTAAAAGCTCTTCTTTACTTAAGAAGCTTGGATTGTTATTTGAAGCATAAGAAAAGCCATCTTGCACCCTTTTTCCTTGCTCGCCCAAGGCATTGGTGCTAAAATCAAGATTGATATTTGTAAATTTAATACTTGGAGAAATAGCGTAATAATCCTTAAATTCATAGCTTAAATGACTATCATCGCTTGAAATCATCATTTCGTGAAGTTTTTCGCCCGGCCTAATGCCTATGATATCAAGATCTAAATTAGGAGCAAGGGCTTTTGCTAGATCAATTATTTTCATAGAGGGGATCTTTGGTATGAAAATTTCACCTCCGTGCATTCTTTTAAAATTTCCAAGCACGAATTTAACCCCATCTTCAAGGCTAATCCAAAAACGAGTCATTCTCTCATCTGTGATAGGAAGAGCCCTTACGCCTTCTTTTATGAGCCTTTTAAAAAGAGGCAAAACAGAGCCTCTTGAGCCTATGACATTGCCATATCTTGTAACGCTAAATTTAGTGTGTTTTTTGCCTACTATATTATTTGCTGCTATGAAGAGCTTATCACTTGCAAGCTTAGTAGCGCCGTATAAATTTACAGGATTGCAAGCCTTATCAGTAGAAAGGGCTATACATTTTAAAACCCCGTTTTCAAGGCAGGCATCAATGACATTTTGAGCGCCGTTAATATTGGTTTTAATGCACTCCATAGGATTATACTCAGCTATTGGAACTTGTTTCATAGCAGCTGCATGAATAACAAAATCAACATCACGCATAGCCATATTTAATCTTGCCCTATCCCTCACATCTCCTATAAAATAACGCATACAAGTATCATTAAAACTTTGAGCCATTTCATACTGCTTAAGCTCATCTCTTGAATAAATAATAATTTTGTTTGGTTTATATGCCTCAAGTAAAATTTTTGTATAGGTCTTTCCAAAAGAACCTGTCCCACCTGTAATAAGTATATTTTTACCATTAAACATAATCTTCCCTTAAATCAAATGCTTTTAGCTTTTAAAACAGCAAAAAATATTCCAAAATTAAGCCTTTAAAATCCTTGGCAAGGTTATACCTCTTTGGGCTTGATACTTGCCTTTCTTATCAGCATAGCTTACATCACATTTTTCATCGCCTTGTAAAAACAAAACCTGAGCTATACCCTCATTAGCGTAAATTTTAGCAGGTAAAGGCGTTGTGTTTGAAATTTCTATGGTGATATGCCCTTCAAAACCCGGCTCAAAAGGGGTTACATTGACTATTATCCCACATCTTGCATAAGTGCTTTTACCAAGGCAAATAGCTAAAACATCATCAGGCATTCTAAAATACTCCACCGTGCTAGCCAAGGCAAAGGAATTTGCAGGTACTATGCACACCTCGCCTACAAAATCGACCACATTTGCCTCAAGGAAATTCTTAGGATCAACCACGGTGGAATTTACATTAGTAAAGATCTTAAATTCCTTTCCAACCCTTATATCATAACCATAGCTTGAAAGACCATAACTCACAACGCCCTTGCCTATATTTGCCTCACAAAAGGGTTCTATCATCTTGTGCTTTTGAGCCATCATTCTTATCCAATTATCAGCCTTAAGTCCCATTTTTATCCTAAATTATTATATCTTTTAAATGTATGTTGTAGAATTATACAATATTTTGTTTGAAAACTTAAAATTTATTAAAAAATATTCTTTTTAAGTTAAATTTTTTATTTTTTTTATATAATTATTGATTAAGTTCTAATAATTTAGGAGATTTTATGACAAAAGAAGAGATTAAAGACCTAGTGGCTTTGTTTAATGAAGCCAATATTAGTAAAATCAAAATAAAAGAAAAGGATGGTTTTGAGATCGAACTTGAAAGGGATATGTGCTGTGATACTCCAGCACCAGTAAATGCTCCAGCACCTCAACCCATAAATGTAAATGTCGTAAACGAAGCCAAACCTACGAGCAATCATTCGCACCCAACTCTTAATAGTCCAATGGTAGGTACTTATTACCAAGCACCAAGTCCGGGTGCTACACCCTTTGTAAAAGCTGGCTCAAAGGTTAAAAAGGGCGATACTATGGGAATCATAGAAGCGATGAAAATCATGAATGAAATTCAAGCTGAGTATGATTGTAGAGTTATTGAGGTTTTGGTTGCTGATGGACAACCTGTTGAGTTTGACATGCCTTTATATGTGGTGGAGAAAATTTAATGGAGATTAAAAAAGTCTTAATCGCAAATCGTGGTGAAATAGCTCTAAGAGCATTAAGAACCATTAAGGAAATGGGAAAGAAAGCAATTTGCGTTTACTCAACAGCTGACAAAGAAGCCTTATATCTTAAATATGCGGACGCAAGTATTTGTATAGGCAGTGCGAGAAGTTCAGAAAGTTATCTTAATATCCCCTCTATCATTTCAGCAGCTGAAATAGCAGAAGCTGATGCGATTTTTCCGGGTTATGGTTTTTTAAGTGAAAATCAGAACTTTGTTGAAATTTGTGCCAAACATAAAATCAAATTTATAGGTCCCTCAGTTGCAGCCATGGCTTTAATGTCTGATAAAAGCAAGGCAAAGCAGGTTATGCAAAGAGCTGGAGTGCCGGTAATCCCCGGAAGCGATGGAGCTTTAAAAGGTGTAGAAGCAGCCAAAAAACTTGCCGAAGAAATAGGCTATCCTGTCATACTCAAGGCTGCCGCTGGTGGTGGAGGACGCGGTATGCGTGTTGTCAATAAAGAAAGTGAGCTTGAAAAATCATATTGGTCAGCTGAAAGCGAGGCAATGACAGCTTTTGGAGATGGGACAATGTATATGGAAAAATATATACAAAATCCACGCCACATAGAAGTTCAAGTTATTGGAGATAGTTTTGGCAATGTCATTCATATTGGTGAGCGTGATTGTTCTATGCAAAGAAGACATCAAAAACTTATAGAAGAATCTCCTGCTATCTTGCTTAATGATAAGGTTCGTAAAAAACTCCATGATACAGCCATAAGAGCTGCTAAGGCTATAGATTATGAAGGAGCTGGAACTTTTGAGTTTTTAGTGGATAAAAATTTAGATTTTTATTTCATAGAAATGAATACGCGTTTGCAGGTTGAACACTGCGTGAGTGAAATGGTAAGTGGCATTGACATTATAGAACAAATGATCAAAGTGGCTGAGGGCTATGCCCTGCCCTCTCAAGAAAGCATAAAGCTTAAGGGTCATTCTATAGAATGCAGGATTACAGCAGAAGATCCAAAGTCCTTTGCCCCAAGTCCGGGCAAGATAACCCAGTATGTAGCTCCTGCTGGACGCAATGTAAGAATGGAAAGTCATTGTTATCAGGATTACTCTGTGCCTCCGTATTATGATTCTATGATAGGAAAACTTGTTGTTTGGGGCGAGGATAGAAACACAGCCATTGCAAAAATGAAAGTGGCTTTAAATGAGCTTATCGTTCGTGGGATTAAAACCACAAAGAGATTTCATCTTAAAATGATGGATAATCCTGATTTCATCAACAACACCTTTGATACAAATTATTTAGCAAAGCACTGAGGAAAAAATGGTTATTAATGGGCAGAAATTTGAACTTAAAGAGCTTAAATTTAAAGATTTTTTAAATGAAAAGGGTTATAAAATAGACTTTATTGCCCTAGAACTTAATGGTAAAATCGTGCCTAAAAATGAATTTGAAAACCTAGTTTTTAAAGAAAATGATAAGGCTGAGATCGTATCCTTTGTGGGTGGTGGCTGATGAAGATCTTTTTTAATGCTAAAGAATGCCAAACTGATTTAAAACAAAGTGAGGATTTTTTCAAAACTCATTCTAAAGATGAAAATGATGTTTGGATTATCAATGGCTTTGCTACAAAGGAAAATCAAGCTTTAAAAGAAAATGACGAACTTTTTTGTATCCCAAAGGGCAAAATGCCACCGCAAGAAGCTTTAGAAGCTATGATGAGTGCAAGGCACACCCCGAAAGTCTTTCAAAGACTGAAGCAAGCTTGCGTTGGAGTATGTGGGCTTGGTGGGCTTGGCTCTCATATAGCCATCATGCTTGCAAGAAGTGGGGTTGGAAAGCTCATCTTGATAGACTTTGATATAGTTGAGCCAAGCAATCTCAACCGCCAAGCTTACAGGGTGCAAGATTTAGGTAGGCTCAAAACAGAAGCTTTGCAAGAACAACTCAAAGAACTTAATCCTTTTATCCAGATACAAATTCATAGCCTTAAAATAGATGAATACAATATCAAAGATTTATTCAAAGAAGCACACATCGTTTGTGAAGCCTTTGATAATGCCTTAGCTAAGGCTATGCTTGCCCAAAATTTCCATAAATTTTTTCCTGATCAAATTCTCATTTGTGCTTCAGGGCTTGCTGGATATGGAAATTCAAATGCTATCAAAACGCAAAAAATTGCCCAAAATTTTTATATTTGTGGGGATTTAGTATCAGCTGCAAAACCAGGAAATGGTCTTATGGCTCCTCGCGTAAATATCTGTGCTGCACACCAAGCAAATCTTGTCTTAGAGCTCTTATGCGAAAATTTATAGCTTAATTTTAAATAAGCCAACAATTAGCGAATATAGCGTATATTTGCACTAATCCTTGCCTTAGTAAGAAAATCCTTAATATAATTTTCTCTTTGAAAATTTACATAAGCACCGATTACTTCATTTTTAACTTGTTCAAAATTAAGAGCTTCAGGAGCATTTTTTGAAACCACTTTATAAAGCATAAACTCGCCTTGATTTTCAAGAACTATGGACGATTCTCCAATTTTAAGTCTTGAAAGAAAAGCCAAAAGTCTTGGATCACTATTTTGTAAATTTAAATTTTCTTTTATTTGTTTTATATCGCCCTTTTTTCTACCTGAACTTTTAAATTCCTCAAGAGTTTTTTCATCATTTGAAGTATAAATCATCGCTTGGATTTGAGTATAAAATAAAAAATCCTCATGATGTATTTCATAATGCTTTCTTGCTCCATCTTCGCTAACATCAGCCTTAAAGCTTGTGCCTATGGCTTCATAAAGCTTTTTTTTCAAAAGATTTTCTTTAAAATTTTCTCTAAATTCATCATAACTTTTATTTTGAGCCTTCAAATCAAGCTTTAATCTCTCTATATCAGTCCCACTTTGAGAAAGCATTTGATTGATTTGAGTATCTAACTCGTAATTATTAACAAAAATCCCAAACTTTTTAATCTGTGATTCCTCAACCCTATCATCAATTAAAACACTAATTGCCTCATCTTTGCTTAATTTAAGCTCTTTCATAGCTTGACTTATTTGATAAAGTGTGATAGGTTCATTATTTACAGTTATAGCCACAGCATCTAAAATTTGAGAATGTGTAAAATTGATAAAAAAAGCCAAAAAAATCCAAATTTTTCTCATTTCAAACCTTTATTTAAGTATAAATATCGCATTATATCAATTTAAATTTACGAAAGGGCAAAAAATGCAAAAAAAGATCATTACCCGCTTTGCACCCTCTCCTACGGGATATTTACACATAGGAGGGCTTAGAACGGCTTTATATAATTATTTATATGCAAGAAAAAATGGTGGGCAGTTTTTGCTTCGCATTGAGGATACGGATTTAAAACGCAACAGCGAGGAAGCTACGCAGGCTATTTTACAAGCTTTTAAATGGTGCGATCTTGACTATGATGGAAGCGTCGAGTATCAATCACGCCGTTTTGAAATTTATAAAAAATACATTCAAAAGCTTTTAGATGAGGGCAAGGCGTATTATTGCTACATGAGCAAGGACGAGCTTGATGCTTTAAGAAGCGAGCAAGAAGCAAGGAAGCAAAGACCAAAATATGATGGGCGTTACAGGGATTTTAAAGGCACGCCTCCAGCTGGCATAGAGCCTGTTGTTCGTATAAAAGCTCCTCAAAATGGAGAAATCACCTTTCAAGATGGGGTCAAAGGCGAGGTTAAATTTAAGGTTGAGGATATACTTGATGATTTTATCATAGCAAGAAGTGATGGAAGCCCTACTTATAATTTTACCGTCGTGGTTGATGACGCTCTTATGGGCGTTAGCGATGTGATAAGAGGCGATGATCATCTTTCAAATACCCCTAAGCAAATCGTGCTTTATGAAGCTCTTGGCTTTGAAGTACCGAAATTTTTTCACCTTGCTATGATACACGGCGAAGATGGCAAAAAGCTTTCTAAAAGGCACGGCGCAACCGATGTTATGGAGTATAAGGCTATGGGGATCTTGCCTGAAGCACTTTTAAATTTCTTAGTTAGGCTTGGCTGGAGTCATGGCGATGATGAAATTTTTAGCCTTGAAGAGCTTAAAAAGATCTTTGATCCTCATCATATCAGCAAATCAGCCTCAGCTTACAGCTTTAAAAAGCTTGAATGGCTCAATGCTCACTACATAAAAACCTTAGCTTTTGAAAGGTTAAATTTAGAGTTAAAAGGACTTGGTTTTGATTTATCGGCTGTAAGTAGGGGCGAGTTTTTGCTTGATTTGTTAAGAGAGCGTGCCAAAAACTTACTTGAAATCATCGCTTCAGCAAAAAGTATCATTAACGAGCCTAACTCTTATGATGAAAATGCCGTGCAAAAATTCATTAACGAAAAAAGCTTAAAATTGCTTGCTTTTTTTGAAACTGAGCTAAATCAGCAAAGAAAAGCTAAGGAATTTGAGGATTTTACAAATGAATTCCTACAAAAGCATGAAGTGAAGTTAAAAGACTTAGCCCAGCCTTTAAGGATAGCTTTAACAGGAAGTGCGGTAAGTCCTAGTATTTTTGAAGTACTTGAGTTTTTAGGCGTAGGCGAGTGCAAGAAAAGGATACAAAAAATTTTAAAGATTAAAGGATAAAAAATGAGTTTAAAAGAAGATGCTTTAAGCTATCATGTAGGTGGTAAAATCGAAACCATACCTACAAAGGTTATGAATACAGCTTATGATTTAAGTCTTGCTTATTCTCCGGGCGTTGCAGAACCATGCCTTGAGATAGCAAAAGATGAAGAGCTTGCTTATACTTATACAAATAAAGCAAATTTAGTCGCCATAGTAAGCGATGGTTCAGCGGTTTTAGGACTTGGAAATATCGGCGCTCAAGCTAGTAAGCCTGTTATGGAGGGCAAAGCTTGCTTGTTTAAAAAATTTGCTAATGTCAATGCCTATGATATAGAGATCAACGCTCATAGTATAGAAGAAATTGTGGCATTTTGCAAAGCGCTTGCTCCAAGCATAGGTGGGATAAATCTTGAAGATATCGCTGCTCCAAAATGTTTTGACATAGAAGCTGCCTTGCAAGATCTTGGTATTCCTGTAATGCATGATGATCAACACGGCACAGCTATCATCTCAACAGCAGGTCTTATGAATGCTATGGAGCTTAGTGGTAAAAAATTTAAAGATATTAAGGTCGTAGTCAGTGGTGCTGGTGCAGCGGGCATTGCAAGTGCTAGAATGTATAGAAATTTAGGTGTTGAAAATATCATTTTGATCGATAGTAAAGGTGTTATCACTAAGCAAAGAAACGATCTTACTCCGCAAAAACTTGAATTTGCCGTGGATTCAAATGAAAAAACCTTAAAAGATGCCTTGCGTGGTGCTGATGTGTTTTTAGGACTTTCTGCACCAAATATCATCGATAAAGAAATGCTACTTTCTATGGCAAAAGATCCTGTTATCTTTGCCTTAGCAAATCCTATCCCAGAGGTTATGCCTGAGCTTGTAGCAGAGGTTAGAAAAGATGCTATCATGGGAACTGGACGCAGTGATTATCCAAATCAAATCAACAATGTACTAGGTTTTCCTTTTATTTTCCGTGGCGCTTTAGATGTGCGTGCAAGTAAAATTACTGAAAATATGAAAGTAGCTGCAGCAAAAGCCTTAGCAGATCTTGCAAAACTTCCTGTAAGTGAGGCGGTTAAAAAAGCTTATAATCTTAAATCTCTAGAATTTGGCAAAGAATACATCATTCCAAAGCCTTTTGATAGAAGAGTAAAGGGTGTTGTAAGCACGGCAGTTGCAGCTGCTGCTGTTAAAGATGGTGTTGCAAAGGTTAAAAATTTTGACGAGAAAACCTATCTTGCAAGCTTAAATGAGACAAGATTTCATAAGGGAAAACATAATTGATTTTTGGCAAAATTGATTATATAAATTTACTTCCTTTACATATCTATCTTAAAAAATATCCCCTGCCAAGTGGTATAAAAATGGCTATGGAACACAAAAAAGGTGTTCCTAGCAAACTTAATCACGAGCTTTTTTATAGAAGAATTGACGCAGCTATTATCTCAAGCATTGAAAGCGTGAGAAAAAAATATACAAATTTAAATATAGGAATTTGTTCAAACAAAAGAGTTTTAAGCGTTTTGGTGCAAAAAAATCGCCCTAATGAAGCAGATAAAAGTTCAGCAAGCTCAAACGCGCTAGCTAAGGTTTTAGGGCAAAAAGGCAAGGTGATCATAGGCGATGCGGCTTTAAAACTTTTTTTAAAAAATCCAAAAGCTTATAATGATCTTTGTGCTTTATGGTATGAAAAAACCGGGCTTCCTTTTGTTTTTGCCCGCTTTTCTTGTACTCAAAAAAAAGCTCTTTTTGCTAAAATTTTAAAAAATTTCCCTCAAAAAAATATCAAAATTCCTCAATATATCTTAAAAGACTATGCCCAAAAAAGAGGCATTGCACCGCAAGATATCCGCTTTTATCTAGATGAAGTGATTTATTATCGTATCGCAAATAAAGAGCAAAAGGCACTTAAAAAATTTACTAGAGCAGTAAAATTTAATATCAATGTATAAATTTTATATTTAAGTTTAAATTTATATATTTTTTAAAATGATTTAATTTTTTTTATTGTAAAATATTTTTACAAAAAGCTTAAAAACTTTTTAAATTTTATAATAAAAGGAGAAGTCATGAGTGCAAGCAGTTATATCAATGCTATATTAGAAAGCATTAAAATTAGAGCAAACGAACCTGTTTTTCTGCAAGCAGCCACCGAAGTTCTAAAATCCTTAGAGCCTATTTTGAGTGCTGAGAAAAAATATCAAGAACATGCTATTTTAGAACAGCTCATCATTCCTGAAAAGATCCATACCTTTCGTGTGATTTATTGTGATGATAAGGGTAAGGCTAATGTAAATTTAGGATATCGTGTGCAGTTTTCTTCAGCACTTGGCCCTTATAAAGGCGGACTTAGATTTCACCCGAGTGTAAATTTAGATTTACTTAAATTTTTAGGCTTTGAACAAATTTTTAAAAATTCTCTCACAGGGCTTATGATGGGCGGTGCAAAAGGGGGAAGTGATTTTGATCCTAAGGGCAAAAGCGAAGCTGAGATCATGCGTTTTTGTCAAGCCTTTATGCTCAACTTAAGCAAGGTTATCGGTGCTACAACAGATGTTCCTGCTGGAGATATCGGCGTTGGTGGTAGAGAAATAGGCTATATGTTTGGCATGTATAAAAAACTCACGGGATTTTATGACGGAACGCTTACAGGTAAGGGTTTAAACTGGGGCGGAAGCTTGGCAAGAACTGAGGCTACCGGCTATGGCTGTGTTTATTTCACTGATGAAATGCTCAAAAAAGCAAAACAAGGTCTTGAGGGCAAGGTTTGTGCTGTTTCTGGAAGCGGAAATGTGGCTATTTACACCATAGAAAAACTTTATCAAATGGGTGCAAAACCCGTAACTATAAGCGATAGCAATGGCTTTGTTTATGATAAAAACGGCATTGATTTAGAGCTTTTAAAAGAGATAAAAGAGGTAAAAAGAGGTCGTGTAAGCGATTATGCTAAGGCTAGAAAAGATGCGGTTTATACTGAAGCAAAAGCTTATAAAAAAGGCACAAATGGCGTTTGGAGCGTGCCTTGTGATGGAGCTTTTCCAAGTGCGACACAAAATGAACTGAATTTAGAAGACATCAAAACCCTTTATAGTAATGGTTGTCGCTTTGTTTCTGAGGGGGCTAATATGCCTAGCACGCTTGAGGCTATTGATTTTATGCTTTCTAAAAAGGATTTTCATTTTGGACCTGCAAAAGCAGCAAATGCTGGAGGTGTGGCAACTTCACAGCTTGAAATGCAACAAAACTCGTCCATGTCTCAATGGAGCTTTGAAGAGGTGGATAAAAAGCTTCATAAAATCATGAAAAATATTTTCAACAACTCTTATGAAACTGCAAAAGAGTTTAAACACGCCGGAAATTTAGTCGTTGGCTCAAATATCGCAGGCTTTAAAAAGGTCGCTGATGCGATGATTGATCATGGTTATATTTGATATTTTTGCAAGGATTGCTTTGCTTTCCTTGTATTTTTTATTTATAAAAAATTTCTAAATTTGATAAATTTAATAGGCAATTAAAAAACCAGCAGAGATTCTGTTGCTAAATTTATTATAATCAATCAAACTTTCCCCATATCCTACAAAATACTGAAGATGCCAAAAGATCCCATTACCCAAGATATCAGAGCCTATGTTTAGTTCCCAAGCGGTGCGGTTTTTGCCTATGAAGTTGAGATTATTTCTAAATACAGAGCTTGCAAGGAAATTTTTACCAAGATAAGCAAGGGTAAAATCAAAATTTCCCATATAGTTAGTGATGTTAGGATTATCATCTTGGGATTTTTTTTCTGGGATTCTATACCAAATTCTTGGAGCAACCACAAGCCTATCAAGCATAAATACACTACTTGCATATACCCTGTTCCAAGATCTGGACTTAAAGCTGGTATTATCTTTTCCATTTGAGCTATGCAAAAAGCCAAATTTGATACTTTTTAAGTATTCAAATTTATCAAATTCAAGAGGTATATCCATAAAAAACTCAGGCTTGAAATTGATTTCTCTAAAAGGAGAAGAATACCTATAAAGTTGCCACCAAGCCGTTTGGGTATAAGCAAAATAATAAGTTTCATTGAGATTAAAAAGATTTTCAAACAAAGCCTTTTTAATGCTGATTTGAAATTTAACCTCTGATTGATCGTATGAGTTCATTTTTTCAAAATTATGTGA
This sequence comes from Campylobacter sp. MIT 99-7217, assembly GCF_006864365.1. NCBI lineage: Bacteria > Pseudomonadati > Campylobacterota > Epsilonproteobacteria > Campylobacterales > Campylobacteraceae > Campylobacter > Campylobacter sp. MIT 99-7217. The sequence continues at coordinate 225,749 of NZ_QHLJ01000002.1, read as the reverse complement.
AAGTGGCAAAAAATAGTTCATATTATAAATGCTTATCCCAAAAAGATTAAGTCCTGAAGTTTCGCCCTTATAGCTCATGATAAGGTATTTTTTAAAATCTTTTTCTTCTTTTGCAAGAGGCGTTGTATCTAAATTTTTCGCAAAAAGAGTCGAGATAAAAAAGCAAGTGATCAAAATGGCTTTGAATGCTGATTTTTCCAATCCTCATAATCCTTATAATAATTTAAATTTGCAAAACAAAGCTCATTTTCAAATGCAACGCTTTTGTGTTTTGTTTCTTTGAGTAAGGCTTGTATTTTATATTCTTTTTTCTTTACAAAGTCTAAACATAAATTTGCTAAAGAGCTATGGTAAAATCCACACAAAAAATGCTCATGTTTTGGCGTTTTAGCATAGACAATTTTTTCATCATCAAGAGCATTTTGAAGTTGTAAGATCTCTTTTAAACCAACATTTGGCATATCTACACAAAGAATGAAAACAAAGATATTGTGAAATTGTTTGAGTATAGAAAAAAGTGCTAGCATAGGATTAAACTCTGTCTTATCCTCGCATTCATCAAAAATAAGATTTTTAAATTCATTTTGAAATTTATCTTCTTTGACACTAAGATATACTTTTTCAAAAATTTCAGCCTTTTGTTGATACTGAAAATGGATTAAATCTGTTTCTTGAAATTTTAAAAAACACTTATCAAAACCCATTCTACTTGACTTTCCTCCACATAAAATCACACAAGGAAGATCAAGTTTTTTAAAACATTTATCTTTCAATAACTATCCTTAAAATAAAAACTTCTTATCGTTTTAAAGCTTAAAATTTCTTAATTTTTACCCCAAATCAAAGAAAATTAAGTGCAAAATGTTATAATACTTTCATGAAATATATGGAACTTTTGCAAATCGCTGATTTTTTAAAGAATTATAACAAATTTGAAAGCATTAAAAGAATAGAAGATAACATTTTTCAACTTTCTTTTCAAAAAGATAAAATCATTTTTGACTTAAATCGCAACCAAAGTGCCATTTATACAGCTGATTTAACAGCCAAAACTTATAACGCTCCTTTTGATTTTATGCTCAAAAAATACTTCTCAAATGCAAAAATTACAAAGCTTGAAGTGTTGAAAAATAACAGAATTTTAGTTTTTCATACCCTTTGTTCTAAGGCTTATAAAACTTATCAAAATAAGATATATTTTGAATTTACAGGAAAAAACACGAATGCTATCATCACCGATGAAAATGATTATATCATCGAAGCTCTAAGACATATAGATAAAAGCTCAAGACCTGTTAAAATAGGCTTAAAACTCCAAATGCTAGAGCCTTTTAAAATGGACGATAAAGAAAACAAAATCATTGATTTTCAAAAATACTTCCAAGATACTTTTTTACAAATCAATCACAAAAAGCTTCAAACACTCAAACAAAACAAAAGTTTGCAAATTTCTAAAAAAATTGCCAAATTAAAAGAACTTATCTTAAGCCTTGAAAATGAAGAAGAACTCCTTTTAGCTTCTAAAAATTTAGCCTCAAGAGCCGATGTTTTATTTGCCAATCTTTACCAAATAAAAGAATATGAGAGAGAATTTGAGCTTTTAGACTTTGAGGGTCAAAAGCTTGAGTTTAAGCTTGAAAAAAATGCAAAACAAAGTGCTAATGAGTATTATAAAAATGCAAAAAAACTGAAGCAAAAGGCTTTAAATTTACACTTGCAAAAAAATAATCTCCAAGAAAAAATAAATTTTTACACCCAGCTTTTAGATATGATCATGAAAACAAGTTCCAGCTTTGAACTTGAGGTTTTGTGTCCTAAAAGAGAAAAAAAAGACAAAAAAGAAGAAAATAGTGCAGGCATTGCAAATTTTTATTTTGATCATTTTAAAATTTGTATAGGAAAGAATGAAGCAGCAAATGAATATTTGCTTAAAAATACTAAAAAAGATGATATTTGGCTACATGTCAAAGATAAGCCAAGCTCTCATGCTTTCATTATCTCAAATAAAACAAAGCCAAATGATGAGGTTTTAGAATTTGCCGCTAAGCTTTGTATGAATTTTTCTAATTTAAACAAGGGTTCGTATTTGGTTGACTATACAAGTAGAAAATTTGTTAAAATAAAACAAAAGGCTTTTGTAAATTACACAAACTACAAAACGCTAAAACTTTCAAAGGATTAAAATGCCCGTTACGCCTTTAGGAAATCTTAATTTTATCAACCAAAATGTCGCTTTACCCTCAACTCAAGCAAGCAATGAGCTTGCCAAAGAAGGATTTGCAAGCCTTACAAATATGTCTGAGTTTCAAAGTAAAGAAAAAACAGCCGAGAAACTCGAAAAAGTCAATGCTACTGATGAGGTACAAGATGAAATAAAAGAAAAAGCCGAAGAGGAAAAGAAAAAAAGGCATAGAAAAGATGAAGATGAAAACAATGAAGAAGAAAATGATGAGCAAGAAGAGCTTGCTCTAAGCCAAGAAGATGAAGAAATGCAAGATGAAGATGAAGGACTTTACAAAAAATCACACAAATTTAAAAAACTTGATATAAGCATATGAAGGAAAAATAAGATGTTTAGTAAAACGCGTATTATTTCAGGGCTGATTATGGCAGTAGCGGTGCTACTCATACTTTTGATTGATGATAAGAGTTTAAGTTTCGTCGTCTTTGGTATCATCATTTATTTTGCTATTGATGAGGCTAAAAAATTCTTTAAAGATAGTGCAAATATTTGGCTTGTATTCATCTTTTATATACTTGGTACTTATTTTGAAAAACCTTTGTTTTTTGCGACACTGTTGTGCTTACTTGTGATTGGGCATTTAGTTTATATTAAGAGTAGGAATTTAAAACCTGCCTTAGCCTATCTTTATCCTATCGTCCCTATCTTTGCTTTGTGGCAGGTATATTTAGAACATGGTGCTTTTGCCTTGTTTTGGCTCATTTTTATCGTTGCGATGTGTGATACTTGTGCGTATTTTATAGGAAAATTATTTGGAAGCACGCCCTTTTCTCCAACTAGTCCAAATAAAACAAGAGAAGGGGTTGTTGGAGGTATTAGTTGTGCGACGATTTTTGGTTGTTTGATAGGGCTTTTTGTTTATGATTTCTTTTTAAGTCTTATTATTTCTTTTTTAGTCGCTGTTTTTGCTGTGATTGGCGATTTATTAGAAAGTTATTTTAAAAGACATGCTAAGATTAAAGATAGTGGAAATTTAATACCCGGTCATGGAGGAATCTTAGATAGAATTGACGCTGTGATCATAGCAGCCTTTGTAATGGTTGCTCTTTTATGATAGTTTTTGGAAGCACAGGAAGCATAGGCGTAAATGTCCTTGAGCTTGCAAAGCAACATAAAATAGCTATCACTGCCCTTGCATGCGGAAAAAATATCAAACTTTTAAACAAGCAAATTGCTCAATTTAAACCTGAGTTTGTTTGTGTGCAAGATAGGGCAGATAAAACTCTTGTTGATTACCCAAAAAGTAAGGTTTTTGTCGCTCAAGAAGGTTTAGAAAAAATTTTAAAACTCAGTAAAGATAATTTCGTGATCAATGCCATAGTTGGTTTTGCTGGGTTAAGAACAAGTCTTGCTTGTAAAAAACTTGGCAAAACCCTAGCTCTTGCCAACAAAGAAAGCCTAGTGGTTGCTGGTAAATTTCTAAAGGGCATGAAGATTATCCCCATTGATAGCGAACATGCAGCTTTAAATTTCTTACTTCAAAATCAACGCCATGTCAAAAAACTTTATATCACAGCAAGCGGAGGTGCAGTTTTTAAGCTTAAGACAGAAAATTTAAAGGATCTTGATATAAAAACCGCTCTTAAGCATCCAAACTGGTCTATGGGTGCTAAGATCACTATAGATAGTGCTACAATGGCAAATAAGCTTTTTGAGATCATAGAAGCTTATCATTTGTATGATTTTAGTGAAATTGACGCTTTCATAGAAAGGCATTCTTTAGTTCATGCACTTTGTGAATTTGAAGATGGTGGAATGAGTGCGTATTTTTCCAAGGCTGATATGAAATTAGCCATTTCTCAGGCAATTTTAAAGAAAAATAATGAAAAAATCATAGAAAATTTAGATCCGCTCAAGCTTCCAAGTATAAAATTTCATAAAATTTCTTCTAAAAAATATCCTATTTTTTCTTTAAAAGAAGTCTTACTCAAACACCCTGATCTGGGGGTAATCATCAATGGGGCAAATGAAATTTTAGTTCATGATTTTTTACAAGGCAAATGCAAATTTTTAGATATTTCAAAAGGAGTTTTTAAAAGTATAGAACACTTTGGCATTCCTAAAATAAAAGATATTGAGGATATTTTTGAATACAATATCAAAGTTAAAGAATTTTTAAAAGGTTAAAAATGAAAAAAATTTTTTTATTTTTTTTAAGCTTTTGTTATGCTTTTTCTTTAGAATTTACCATAAGTCATAAGGGCAAAAGTTTAGATGATAATAACACCGTTTTGATCTTTGGTGGCATACAAGGAGATGAACCGGGTGGCTTTCATGCAGCAAGCTTGCTCATTAGTGATTACAATATCACTAAAGGAAAAATCATCGTCGCACCAAATATAGCCTTTGATAGTATCATCAAAAGAAGCCGTGGCATAAAGGGGGATTTGAACCGAAAATTTGCAGCCATTGATAGAAATGATCCAGATTATGAAACAGTGCAACGCATTAAAAATTTGATCTTACTTCCTGAAGTGGGCATGGTGATAAATTTACATGATGGCTGGGGCTTTTATCGTCCAACTTTCATCAATGCCGAGCAAAATCCAAAAAGATGGGGAAACTCAAGCGTCATTGATACAAGCGAGATTAATGCAAGTAAGTATAATGATCTTGAAAATATCGCCCAAAGCACGGTCGAGCAAGTGAATTCATTTTTACTTCACCCTAAGCATCAATATCATCTCAAAAACACAAAAACCGAAGAGCTTGATGATACTGAAATGCTCAAAGCACTGACTTATTTCGTGATCTCAAACAACAAAGCTGCCTTTGCGAATGAAGCAAGTAAAAATTTACCTGTAAATGAAAGAACTTACTATCATTTAGTGGCGATAGAAAATTATTTGAAAACAGCAGGTATAGAGTTTCAAAGAAATTTTGAGCTTACTCCTGCAGGTGTCAATAAGGCTATAAATCAAAGACTTTATGTAAAATTTTTTGGCAATAAAATTATACTTGCTCTAAACAAACCAAGAAGCACGGTAAATTATCTACCCTTTCCTTTAAGAAGGGCTTTTGATTATGAAACAAGTAATGAAATCACAGCCGTTGTAGCAGAGCAAAATTCCTTTTTTATCCAATATGGCAACCGCTTTCAAACAAGAATTTTCCCAGAATACCTCGAATTTAGTGACGCTTTTACTGAGTTTAGAATGCTTGTTGATGGAGAAGAAAAAGTTGTGCCTTTTGCAAGCATAGTCAACATAAAAAATAACTTCTTAATCCCTAAAATTCAAGGTGTTCGCGTCAATGTTATAGGACTTGATTTAAGCCGTGATGAAAGTGGTATCTTAGTAGAAAAAAATAAAATGCAAGCAAGATATTCGCTTGATACAGCAGGTAAAATTTTTAGAGTAGAATTTTATGAGCTAAGACATGCAAACATCTCTCAAGAACTTCCTGCTATACCTTTTAACAAAATCATCAAAGATCCTCCCATAATCAACACTGAAGTGTATAAACAGGCCCAAAATAAAGATAAATTTTTAGGTTCTATTCTTGTGGAATTTGAATGAAAAATTATATCCTAGCCATTGAAAGTTCTTGTGATGATAGCTCTATTGCTATCATTGATAAAGATAGCTTTAAATGCATCTTTCATCAAAAAATTTCCCAAGAAAAAGAACATAGCCTTTATGGTGGTGTTGTGCCAGAACTTGCTGCTAGGCTTCATACTAAGGCTTTAACAAATATCCTAAAAGAATGTCAAGTCTTTTTTGATAAGCTTTGTGCTATAGCCGTTACAAACGAACCCGGTCTTAGTGTGAGTTTGATAGGAGGTATTAGCATGGCTAAGATTTTGGCTCTAAGTCTTCATTTGCCCCTTATTGCTGTAAATCATCTCAAGGGTCATATTTATTCTTTATTTTTAGAAAATAAACTTAAATTTGATATGGGGATCTTGCTTGTTAGTGGCGGACACACGATGAATCTTAAGATCGATGAAAAAGGCTTTATACACATACTTTCAAAAACGCTTGATGATAGTTTTGGAGAAAGTTTTGATAAGGTTGCAAAGATGATGAATTTAGGCTATCCAGGAGGTGCTATCATAGAAAGCTTAGCTCAAAAGGCGAGCAAAAAAGATATTCATTTTAGCGTTCCTTTACTTCATTCTAAGGGGCTTGATTATAGTTTTTCAGGGCTTAAAAACGCTGTTCGTTTAGAGCTTTTAAAATATGAACAAATTGATGAAAACCTAAAAAGTGAAATCGCCTTTGGCTTTGAAGAATGTGCCATATCTCATATCCTTAACAAACTTGAAAAAATTTTTGCTGAGCATAAATTTAAAAGCTTTGGTGTGGTTGGTGGTGCAAGTGCTAATCTTAAGTTGCGTCAAAAACTAATGCTTCTTTGTGAAAAATACAACTGCGAGCTTTTGCTTGCTCCTTTAAAGTATTGTAGTGATAATGCTTTGATGATAGCAAGAGCAGCTTGTGATTCTTATGAAAAAAAAGAATTTGTGCGGATTGAAGATGATATTTTAAGTCCAAAAAGCAAGCATTTTGATAGGATTTAGGAGCGAAGATGAAAAAGGCATTTACGGTTTTGGAGCTGATTTTTGTGATTGTGATTTTAGGTATTTTAGCAGCCATTGCCTTGCCCAAATTTAGCTCAAGCAAAGATGATAGCGAGATAAGCAAATCTTTAATCAATCTAAAAACAGCGATCAGTGATCTTACTCAATATGCCTTAAAAAATGATAGCCTCACGCTCATTTCTTCCATGAGCAATGTAAGCTCACTTGAAAATATAGATCTTAGCAACATTAGTGCTAATGCTGTGGCTAAATTTAAGGTAGGAAACGATGATGAGTGCTTGAAATTTATCTTTATCAACAAGGGTTCTATCCTACTTTTTGGCATAGCAAGCAATGACAATACAAAAGCCTTGATAGAAAATATCGCTGATTTAAAAGATAAATTAAGTCAAAATCCAAACGATAATGCTCTAAAAACAAGCCTTTTAAATGCAAATAATGCCTTAAGTACTGCAAATTTTACAAGCACTTCAAGCAATAAAGCCTGCGTAAGTTTAAGCAATTCTCAAAGTTTTAAGGATTTAGCAAGCAAAACTTATACGCTTTTAGGAAACTGAGATATTTTATTAGTATTTTGAAGATAAAAAATTACTTTTTAACTCATATTTTAATAAAATTAAAGTAAAATAAACAAAAGCTGATTTTATAAATTTAGGATAACAATGCAAAAGCTTACAGACAAGAATTTAAAACGCGATGAAAAGATTAAAGCTGTTGCTTTAGAGCTATTTTTGCAAAGAGGCTACGAAGCAACTCATTTAAAAGATATCATCAAAATTTCTGGTGGCTCTTTTTCAAATATATATAAAAGCTTTGAAAGCAAAGAGGCTTTGTTTGTAGAACTTATACAAGATCATTGCACAAGTCATTTTAAAGATATCGAAAATCTTATACAAGATGCTAAAAATAAAAGCTTGGAAGAATTTTTAAGCTCCTTTGGAAGAGCTTACATGGAAATTTTCTTTCACCCTGATAGTATTGGCTTAGTTAAGGTTGTTTTTTCCCAAATCAGCAACGAAAAACTTGGTTTGGTCAAATGGTTTGAAAGTAATCAAAATAAACTTTCAGACAGCCTAGTGAAAGATTTTCTAAGCAAACAAAAGGAAGAAAATATATCTCAAAATGCAAGCAGGCTTGCAAATCTTTTTTGTATTATGCTTAGAGAGCCGTATTTTAAGCGTTGTGTTTGTTTGGGAGAATTCCCAAACAAAAAAGAGCAGATCGAACATGTTGATTTTATAGTGCAAATCTTTCTTAAAGGTTTGCTAAGTTTTCATTAACTAAAAATCATTATAATCTCGCTTACCTATTTTTTGTAACTTTTGTTACAAAAAAGTAATGAAATGATAATAAATTTAAAAAGGGTTACAAACATGAAACAAATTTTATACTTTTTGCTAGCAAGCTTAGCATTCTTGTTGAGTGCATGCTCAAAAGGAGATGCTCCCAAGCAAGCCTTGCCTCCTGCTGGTGTTCATACTCTTGTTGCTAAGGGAGAAAATTTAAGCTTAGAATACACATATCCTGCGACTTTGACAAGTGATTATGATGTTGTTTTAAAAGCTAAGGTGAGTGGCTCGATCAAGGAGCAGTATTTCAAGCCCGGAGCTAGTGTTAAAAAAGGCGACAAACTTTTTCTTATCGATCCTGACAAATACAAAGCTGCTGCTAATGTCGCTTATGGAAGCTTTCTTGTTGCAAGTGCTAATCACACCAATATGAAAAAAGATCACAGCAGAAATGAAATTTTGTTTTCTAAAAAGGCTATCTCTCAAAAAGAATACGATACGAGCCTAGCTAATTATAACTCTGCTGCTGCAAATTTAGAAAGTACAAAAGCTCAGTATGAAAATGCTAAAATCGATCTTGATTATACCAATGTAGAAGCACCATTTGATGGTGTTGTGGGCGATGCTTTGGTTAATATCGGCGAATATGTAAGCGCAAGTGCAACTGAGCTTGTAAGAATCACAAATTTAAACGAAATTTACGCAGATTTTTATATCAGCGATAAAGATAAATTAAGGCTTGATAGCAACCTAGCAAGCAAAAATTGGGAAATTGCAAATATTGATGCGGTTTTAAATATCAATGGACAAAAGATAAAGGGTAAAATTTCATTTGTGGACTCTGTTGTTAATGAAAGTGCTAAAGTAAAGGCTAAGGCTGTGTTTGATAATGCTGATAATAAACTTATACCGGGTACTTTTGCTACGATCAACATGAGTGGTTTCGTGCAAAAAAATGGTTATAAGGTCCCTCAAGTTGCAGTTTTACAAGATCAAAAACAAAGCTCTTATGTCTATACGATAAAAGATAATAAAGTGAGCAAAACTCCTGTAAGCATTGCCTATCAAAATAACGAATTTGTTGTTATTGATAGTGGGCTTAAAAATGGCGATAAGATCATTGTGGATAACTTCAAAAAAATTCGTTTAGGTAGTGAAGTTCAAGATCTAGGGAGTAGATAATGTTTTCTAAATTTTTTATAGAAAGACCCGTATTTGCTTCCGTTGTTGCTATTATCATCTCTTTAGCCGGGATTATCGCTTTAAAATCCCTACCTGTAGAGCAATACCCTTCTTTGACCCCTCCAACCGTGAGTGTAAGTGCTACTTATACCGGTGCTGATGCTGAAACCATTGCTCAAACCGTAGCAACACCTATTGAAGATGCTATTAATGGGGTTGAAGATATGATTTATATTGACACCACTTCATCAGCAGGTTCGATGAGAATGACAGTTTATTTTGACATAGGAACCGATCCTGATCAAGCAACAATTAATGTCAATAACAGAATTTCAGCTGCCACAGCAAAGCTTCCTGAAGATGTAAAAAGGCTTGGGGTAACCGTAAGAAAAGCCTCTTCAACAATACTTGCAGCCATTACCCTAAATTCTGATGGTAGTATGGATTCGACTGAAATTTATAATTATATCGTTTTAAATATCTTAGATGATTTAAAAAGGGTTCCAGGAGTTGGCGATGCGACGGCTATTGGAAATAAAAATTACTCTATGAGAATTTGGACAGATCCAAATTTATTAAACAAATTTAATGTTACGGCAAGTGAGGTAATCTCTGCCATAAGCGAACAAAATACCCAATATGCCACCGGTAAGATAGGCGAAGAACCTGTTGCTCAAAAATCCCCTTATGTGTATTCTATCACAATGAAAGGGCGTTTAAATACTATAGAAGAATTTGAAAATATCATCTTAAGAGCAAATAGCGATGGTTCGTTTTTACGCATAAAAGATGTAGCAAAAGTAGAAATTGGCTCGCAACAATATGTCTCTCAAGGACGCTTAAACGGAAATGATGCTGTTCCTATCATGATCAATTTACAATCAGGTGCAAATGCTATCGAAGTAGCAGGACTTGTTAAAGCAAAAATGGAAGAACTTTCTAAAAACTTCCCCGCAGGGCTTGAGTATAATATCCCTTATGATACAACTGAATTCGTTGTAGCTTCCATAGAAGAAGTGATCAAAACCTTTGTGGAAGCTTTTGTTTTGGTTATTATCGTTATGTATTTTTTCTTAAAAAATTTCCGATCGACTATTATCCCTATGATAGCCATTCCTGTTTCTTTACTTGGAACCTTTGCAGGACTTTATGTTTTAGGCTTTAGTGTAAATTTGCTGACCTTGTTTGCTCTTATTTTGGCTATTGGTATTGTTGTTGATGATGCGATCATCGTGGTTGAAAATATAGACAGAATCATACATGAGGATAAAAATATCAGCGTAAAAGACGCAGCCATTATATCTATGGGCGAGATCACTTCTCCTGTTATTTCTATCGTACTTGTGCTTTGTGCTGTATTTATCCCTGTTTCTTTTATGGGAGGCTTTACAGGACAAATTCAAAAACAATTTGCCCTTACTCTAGCTATTTCGGTGGCTATTTCAGGCTTTGTGGCTCTGAGCTTAACGCCTTCTTTATGTGCCTTATTTTTAAAGCGAAATATGGGAAAACCTTTTAAAATCGTTGAAAAATTTAATGATTTTTTTGATTGGAGTACAAAAGTTTTTACTTCTATTGTCGCCTTTGTTTTACAAAGACCGATTCGTTTTGTTCTTGTTTTTGTTGGTATGCTTGGTTTAACAGGATATTTATATCTTATCGTTCCAAAAGCCTTAGTTCCTTCTGAGGATCAAGGAACAGTTATTGCGATTACAAATTTGCCAGCAGCTTCAGCACTTCATAGGACTGTTGGGTATATTGATGAACTTTCAAAGGATTTTAATCAAGATCCCTTGGTAAAATACAGCATGTCTATGATAGGCTTTGACCTTTTTACAAGCTCTTTAAAAGAAAATGCTGGAGTATCCTTTGTGAGTATGAAGGATTGGGGAGATAGAAATATGACCGCCCAAGCACTAGCCTTACAATACAATATCAAAAACGCAGCCAATACAGACGGACAAACTTTCTTCGTCAATCCACCGCCAATCCAAGGCTTAAGTCTTACAGGTGGCTTTGATATGTATGTTCAAAATAGAAGTGGTAAGACTTATGCTCAAATTCAAGAAGATGTCAATGCCCTTTTAGTAGCAGCTAGAAACAGACCTGATTTAGCAAATGTAAGAACAACACTTGATACTAGCTTTCCTCAGTTTAAACTTGAAATCAATAGAGACAAGTTAAAGGCTTATGGCTTAAACATGCAAGATATTTTTACGACCATAGCCTCAACCATAGGCACTTATTATGTTAACGACTTTACTATGTTTGGAAAGAGCTTTCAGGTCAATGTGCGTTCTTTGGGGGATTTTAGAAATACTCAAGAAGCTTTGAAAAATATCTTTGTTCGCTCAAGTAATGGCACTATGGTGCCTCTTGATGCTGTACTTACTCTAACAAGAAGCACAGGTGCTGATGATGTGAAGCGTTTTAACCTCTTCCCAGCAGCTTTGGTTCAAGGAGATCCAGCTCCTGGCTTTACCTCAGGACAAGCCATACAGGCAATTAGTGATGTTGTGGCTGAGACCTTGGGCGATGATTATACCATAGCTTGGAGTGGCTCAGCTTATCAAGAAGTTTCAAGCTCAAGTGCAGGACAAACCTCCATGATCTTAGGGCTTGTTTTTGTATTTTTAATCCTAGCAGCACAATATGAAAGATGGCTCATGCCTCTAGCTGTTGTTACAGCTGTGCCTTTTGCGGTATTTGGATCTTTGCTTTTTGTATATCTTAGAAATTTTATCAATCCAAGTGTGAGCAATGATATATATTTTCAAACAGGACTATTGCTTCTTATAGGACTTTCGGCTAAAAATGCGATTTTGATCGTTGAGTTTGCTATGGAAGAGCATTTGCAAAGAGGAAAGAGTATTTTTCAAGCTTCCATTGAAGCAGCAAAATTAAGATTTCGCCCTATTTGCATGACTTCTTTGGCATTTTGCTTGGGGATTTTGCCTTTGGTTATTGCTACTGGTGCTGGAAGTGCGAGCAGACACTCACTTGGAACAGGACTTATAGGTGGTATGATAGCAGCTTCAACCCTAGCCCTCATCTTTGTGCCTTTATTTTTCTATCTACTTGAAAGCTTTAATGAATGGCTAGATAGAAAAAGAGGTGTGAAAGGAGTGAAAAATGCGTAAATTTCACTTGTTTTTATTTGTGTGTATCCTAAGTTTTAGTGCTTGCACCTTAAAACCGAGTTTAAAACTCAAAGAAGCAAGTTATACAGCTAAAGAACAAGCCTTTCTTGTTGATAAACAATGGTGGAGAGCCTTTAACGACGAAGATTTAAATGCTCTCATGCAAGAAGCTTTAAAAAACAATACCGATCTTAAAATAGCTTTTGTGCGTTTTGAAATGGCGGCTGAAAATTTAGGGATTGATCGTAGTGCTTTATTTCCAAAAGCCGATGGTTCAGCTTCTGGCACAAGAGCTAGGACACCTAAAAATCTTAGTGGTGCAAGAGAGGGTTCTATAAGCAACCAATACTCACTAGGTTTGAATTTAAGTTATGAGCTTGATTTATGGGGTAAGCTAAGAGATCAATGGGGTGCTGCTTCAAAGGCTTATGAGGCTTCAGCACTTGACTTTGAAGTGGCAAGATTAAGCCTTAGTGCAAATGTTGCTAAGCTTTATTTTAACGCCATAAATTTAGCCAGACAGGTTGAAATTTTAGAAAAAAGTGTTCAAAGCTATGAAGAAACTTACCTACTTAAATCAGAACAATACAATGTCGGCACGATCAGCGAATACGAACTTTATAACTTTAAAGCCCAGCTTGACTCTGCAAAAGCCCAGCTTGTAAGTGCAAAACTCAACAAAGACGCCAATGAAAAGGCTTTGACCATACTTGTTTCAAGCGATTTTGATAAAATTTTATATTCAAGCTTTGATAAAAAAGAAATCCAAAAATTTAATATCGATCTGCCTGAGGGTATAAGTAGTGGAATTTTACTTCAAAGACCTGATGTTGCAGCTGCTTTAAAAAGACTTGAGCAAAGCAACTATCTTGTAGGTGTTGCAAGGGCAGCTTTTTTACCAAGCATTTCTTTAACAGGGCTTTTAGGCTATCAAAGTAGGGATTTAGATACCTTAGTTAAAGCTGGTAGTGGGGCTTGGAGTGCTGGGGCTAGTTTTGCGATGCCAATTTTTCATTGGGGCGAAATCAAATCAAATGTAAATTTAGCCAAACTTGCCAAAGATGAAGCCTTTTTAAATTATGAAAATACTCTAAAAACAGCATTTTCTGAGATAAGAACCGCTCTTATCAACAGGCAAGGAGCATATGAAAATGAGGTTAATTATGCAAATTTATTGAGTGCCCAAGAAAAGATTTACTCCTTAGCTCAAATTCGCTATGAAAGCGGGAGCATAAGCTTAAACGATCTTTTAGATGCTCAAAGAAATTATCTTAATGCGCAGATTAATTTTGTGAATTCAAACTACGAAGTTCTAAGCTCCTTAGTTGAGGTATTTAAAAACTTTGGTGGGGGATTTAACACCAAGGAGGACTTAGAAGATAACACCCAAGAAAATGCCAAAAATCTTGATATGAGTTTTAGGGAGTAGATCCCTTAAGCTCATAGGCTTAATTTACCTTTTTTCTTACTTAAATATAAACTTAAAATTACTTCTTGAAAATAAATTTATGTTACAATTTCTCAAAGGAAAATATATGAATTTAGATGACTTACTTGAACTTGCCCTTAGTGCAAGCCATGAGGCTTCTAAGGCAATTTTAAAAGAAAAACAAAACCCACAAATTTGGCAAAAAAATGACCGAAGTCCCCTAACTTCAGCCGACCTTGCCTCCAACGAAGCCCTATGCAAAATCCTTAAAAAAAGCAATATCCCCATTTGCTCTGAAGAACAAATTCTTCCCTTTGAACAAAGAAAAAATTTGCCTTATTTTTGGCTCATTGATCCTTTAGATGGAACAAAGGGCTTTATCAAGGGCAGTGATGAATACTGCATTTTAATTGCTCTTATTCAAGGACAAAGACCTATTTTAGCACTCATAGAACAGCCTGAAAAAGAAAATCTTTTCTATGCTCACCAGCAGAGCAAACTTTTCAAAAATCACGCTGAATTTATACCTGATGAATCCTTTTTTTTACAAAACAAAAAAAAGCTTTTACTTAGCGTTCATCACCCTAATCCTCAAAGCAAAGAATTTATGGATAAAAATGATTTAGAAGCAATTAAAATTTCTTCAGCTTTAAAATTTAATGCTCTTTGTAATGGCGAGGCTGGGGTTTATAGACGCATAGAAAGCCTGCATTCTTGGGATATAGCTGCTGGAGATTTTTTAGTTAATCATGGTGGTGGTCTTATGTGTGATTTAAGCTTAAAACCCATACTTTATAACCAAGAAAGCTTCTTGTGTCCTTCTTTTATCGCTGTTTCTAGGAAAGAATTTCTAACAAATTTAGTAGGCTGATTTTATATTTGTTGATGATATGCCTTTTTAGCCAACAATTTTTACAATGCCTACAAATACTTACACAATCATAGCTAAACATAAAATACTCACTGAAATTAAAATATAAATTTTAAAATAATCGTTTTTTTGTCTAAAACTTAAGTATTTTTTAACTTAAATTTTGAGACAATTAGACTTTAAAAACAATTCTTCTTTACTACCGAGCCTCTCTTATAGAGAGGCTATATTTTAAGCTTTGTTTTAAAATTTTTTTAAGTGTCTTTGCTTTTGTATTTAAAAGTGTTGTGTTATTTATTTTTTAACAGCCCTTTTTCAATTTTTATATGTGTAATTTTGTAATACATTGCCTTAATTTCATTCGATTTTGTATATATTTCTAGTTTTTCTAGCTGATTTTTATTATTTATTGTGAATTTTAGTAACAAAAATATATAACAAAAGATAAATAAAGAATAAAAAAAAAAAAATTATGTTATACTGAAAATATCTTATTTTAGGAGGAATTATGAAAAAAACAATAAAGCTCAGTTTAGTGGCAGCACTTGCCTGTGTAGGACTAAGCACAGCTCACGCAGCAACAGCGCTTGAAGAAGCCATCAAAGATGTGAAAATAGATGGTAACTTAAGATACCGCTTTTCTTCTGGTGAATGGAAAGATGGAGATAACTACAAATCTATAGACGGACATTCAAACATTACAGGAAAACAAGTACACAATGTAAGGGTTAGACTAGGAGCCTTAGTTCAGCTTGGTTATGGCTTAAATTTTTACGGACAACTTCAGCATCTTTCTTCAGATAGAAGCTTTCCTCAAAATTCAGGATATAATGGAAATAACGGACAAACCAACACAAGCACCCCATTTAACCTACGCCAAGCCTACTTAGGTTATAACTATGAAGATCTTGAACTTAAATTAGGACGACAAGGACTCACAACAATATGGGACGATGGAATGGTTGCTATGGGAGCTTTGGCTTCTTACTCTGGTTTAGAAGGCACAAAGCTTTCTGTCTTTGGACTTGATAATTTCGAAAATGACGGCGATAGAGTGTTTGGAAACAACGGAAAAGGTGGGATTGGAAGCATACTAGGTGCTACTCCTGCTAATGGTCGTGTAGGCAATACAAGGCTAAAAACAGATGCGATCGGAAATACAGAAGCAAGTGATTTTCTTTTTAGACAAAATTTCTTAGGTGCTTCTATGGTGGGTTCTTATGATCTTGGTTTTGCTTCACTCAAACCTCAAATTTGGCTAGGCTATCTTGACAATAGAGCCTTGTTCTATGTCCTTGATGTGCGTTATAAAATGCCTATCATTGAAGGTTTAGACTGGGGCTTTCAATTTGACTACCTTGGAAATTCTATCGACAGCTTCACAAAGGATAGATTTGCTTCTTGGGATGCAAATGGACAAAAAATCAAAGACAATCTCGACAATGGTAACTTGATTAACTTCTCAGGAACCATAGAAGCTTACGGCTTTGACGCAAAACTTGGTTTTGTTACCTATGGTAAGGAAAAAGTCTTTACGATCAATACCTTAGAAGAAGATGGCAAACTTGGTATGCCGGGTCGTCAAATCAAATATCTTCAAGGCTCAAACTACACCAATAGCTTTGGTAAAAATACCTTTGCCTACACAAACATAGGCTATACCTTTAATGACTTTAGAGCCGGGATACAAGTTGTTATAGGAGGCACAAAAACAGGTCTTGGCAACCAAGATGCAGCAAAGATCGGTGGAGGTCAGAAAAATGAATATGTTGTTGATCTTACCTATAAGCTTGGTAAAAAACTTGACTTTTTGCTTTGGTATTCTATGCTTGATTATAATGCTAAAGATGGCACTGCAAGCAAGCCAGATACAAAGGGTAAGAAAAATACAGCTCGTTTCCAAGCCCTCTATAAATTTTAACACACAACCATCTTCTTTTGAAGATGGTTATTCTTAAAAAACCTTTCTTATCTAATTAAACTCAAAAAACTTTTTTAAAACTATGAACTGCAGATATAAATTCTTTTTAAATAGCATGTGGTATAAAAGCAAGTCTTACTTGCTTTTATCTCAAGCTTCTACCTTAAAACAAGCGTAAAAATGCTCGTTTTTTTCCCTTAACTCAGGCTTATTTTTAGCGCAGTTTTCATCAGCTAAAGGACAGCGAGTTCTAAACACGCAGCCACTTGGAGGATTGATAGGAGAGGGTAAATCCCCTTCTAAAAGCTGTATTTGCTTGGTTTTTTCTATCTTTGGATCAGGTATAGGCACAGCAGACATCAAAGCCTTAGTGTAAGGATGCTTGGTTTCATTGTAAATTTGCTCATAATTAGCAAGTTCGACCAAATTTCCAAGATACATCACCAAAACCCTATCAGAAATATGCTTAATGATAGAAAGATCATGAGCGATAAAGATGAGTGAAAGCTGGTTTTGAAGCTGCAAACTTTTTAGCAAATTTACAACCTGAGCTTGAATAGACACATCTAAAGCAGAAACAGGCTCATCGCAAACTATGAGCTTAGGCTCTAAGATCAAAGCCCTTGCTATGCCTATCCTTTGGCACTGACCCCCTGAAAACTCGTGTGGATAGCGATTGATTAAATTTGGCAACAAACCAACCTTTTGCATAATGGATCGAACCTTTTTGCGAACCTCGCTAGCACTTAGCTTTGGAAAATGCGTTTTTAAAGGCTCTGCTATGATATCTCCTATACTCATTCTAGGATTTAAGGAAGCAAGAGGGTCTTGAAAGATCATTTGAATGTCCTTTCTGGTGCTTTTCCACTGCTTTTTATCTTGCTTTTCTATGTGCTTTCCAAGCCAAAGTATAGAGCCTTCAATATCTTTATTAAGCCCTAAAAGAGCCTTAGCAAGACTTGATTTACCACAGCCTGACTCACCCACTATACCTAAGGTTTCGCCCTTATAAAGCTTAAAGCTTATCTTGCTGACGGCTTTCATTTTGATTTTTTTATTGCCAAAAAAGCCTTGATTGCTTTTAATCTTATAAAAAACGCTAAGATCATTTACCTCTAAAAGTACCTCTTTCATCAAAAACTCCTTAAAACAGCTTCAACAGGGGCAAAACAAGCCCTTTTTTTATGAGGAGCAAGCTCTTCTAAAGGGGGTTTGTTCATACAAATTTGCTTAGCAAAGGCACATCTTGGAGCAAAGGCACAACCCTTTGGTAAATTTAATAAATCAGGAGGATTTCCGGGTATTAAATTTAGCTCATCTTGTTGTATATCAAGGCGAGGTATGGTTTTCATAAGCCCTAGGGTGTAAGGGTGGCTTGGGTGGTAAAAGACCTCGTCTGCCTTGGTGTATTCCATAAGCCTTCCTGCATACATCACCAAAACTTCATCACAAGCACCAGCAACCACACCCAAATCATGAGTGATAAGTATGATAGCCATGCCAAGTTCTTTTTGAAGCTCTTTTAATAAAGCCATGATTTGAGCTTGAACAGTTACATCTAAAGCTGTAGTTGGCTCATCAGCGATTAAAAGCTTGGGCTTGCATAAAAGTGCCATAGCTATCATAATCCTTTGCCTCATACCTCCGCTAAGCTCGTGTGGGTATTGATTCATACGCTTTTTAGACTCAGGGATCTTAACCGCATCAAGCATAGCTACGCACTCTTTAAAGGCTTCTTTATAACTTAAGCCCTTATGCACGGTTAAAACCTCGCAAAGCTGATCGCCAAGCTTTACATAAGGATTAAGTGCTGTCATTGAGTCTTGAAAGACTATGGACATCTTTTCAGAACGCAAATGATTCATATCCTTAGGCTTTAAATTTAAGATTTCCTTGCCCTCAAATAAAACAGAGCCTTTGACTATGCTATTTTTAGCTAAAAGTCCCAAAAGAGCGAAAACGGATTGAGATTTGCCTGAGCCTGATTCGCCTACTATGCCAAGGGTTTGTCCCTCTTTTAAATCAAAGCTTAGATCATTAACCGCTCTTACTATACCATCAGGAGTTTTAAAGCTTACTTCTAAATTTCTTACTTCTAATAACATCATCTATCCTTAGGATCTAGTGCATCTCTTAGCCCATCACCTATGAAATTAAAGCAAAATAAGGTGATAACCAAAAAAGTAGCTGGAAAGGCTACAAGCCAAGGGGTTTGCTCCATAGAACTTACCCCATCATTCATCAAAGAACCCCAAGAGCTTAGTGGCTCTTGCACCCCAAGTCCTAAGAAGCTTAAAAAGGATTCAAAAAGTATCATGCTAGGAACTAATAAAGAAGCATAAACGACCACCACTCCAAGTAAATTTGGCACTATATGCTTAAAGATAATCCCACTTGTGCTAACCCCACAAACCAAGGCAGCTTGGACGAATTCTTTATTTTTAAGGCTTAGGGTTTGCCCTCTTACTATCCTTGCCATATCAAGCCAGCTTACAGCCCCAATGGCCACAAAGATCAAAAAAAGACTTTGACCAAAAAAAGTAACGAGCAAGATCACAAAAAACATAAAAGGAAGAGCAGAAAAGATCTCTAAGATCCTCATCATCACAATATCAATCTTGCCTCCCAAAAAGCCTGAACTTGCCCCATAAATGACCCCAATGATTATAGCCATTAAAGCACCTGCTATACCTACAAGCAAAGAAATTTTACCCCCAATAGCAACACGAACAAATAAATCCCTGCCAAGATTATCCGTGCCAAAATAATGCCCGCTAGCAAAGCTTGGACTTGAATCCATTAAAGAAAAATCTGTATCATCGTAGTTAAAGCCACTTAAATAAGAGCCAAAAAAAGAAAAGAAAAGCACTATAAGTATAAGTATAACTGAGGCTATGGCCGCTTTATTACGCACAAAACGCCTCATCGCATTTTGCCAAAGGCTTCTTCCCTTAAGTGTTTTTTGCTCATTTTCCAAAGCATAGCTAGCTTGGCTTTCCCAAGTGCTTCTTAGCTCTTCTAAATTTATATTTAAGCTTTGTTCCAAATTTAAGGCAACTTGCTTATTTTTGTTAAAAACTATCATCACAAAGTCCTTAGTGAGTGATCTTAGGATCTAAAAAGGCATAGAGTATATCAGCTATGGCATTAAAGAGTATGGTTAGTGCTCCTACAATGATAGTAAGAGAAAGCACCAAAGAATAATCTCTATTTAAGGCCCCATTTACAAAGAGCTGTCCTACTCCTGGTATGGTAAACAAGGTTTCTATTACAACTGAGCCTGTGATAATACCCACAAAGGCTGGAGAAAGATAAGAAACTACCGGAATTAAGGCTGGTTTTAAGGCATGTTTAAAAAGAATTCTTAATGATGAAAGTCCTTTAGATCTTGCTGTTCGTATAAAATCAGAATGCAAAATTTCTATCATAGAACCTCTTGTAATCCTAGCAATTGCTGCCATATAAGCTATACAAAGAGCAGCTACAGGCAAGATCATAAATTTAGGATCGCCGTTGTTCCAACCACCTGATGGTAAAAACTCCAAATTTATAGCAAAGATCAAAACAAGCAAAGGAGCTATG
Organism: Campylobacter sp. MIT 99-7217; assembly: GCF_006864365.1. Classification (NCBI taxonomy): domain Bacteria; kingdom Pseudomonadati; phylum Campylobacterota; class Epsilonproteobacteria; order Campylobacterales; family Campylobacteraceae; genus Campylobacter; species Campylobacter sp. MIT 99-7217. The sequence continues at coordinate 205,550 of NZ_QHLJ01000002.1, read as the reverse complement.
ATAAAGCTTGGTAAAACAACCCCTATCATAGCAAAAGCCATAACGCAGTAATCTAAAATGCTGTTTTGATTTAAAGCTGCTGTGATACCTATGCTTACGCCAATAACCACAGCAAAACAAAAGGCTATAATGCCTAAGCTAATCGATACTGGAAAGGCTTGGGCTAAAAGATCATTAACAGAAAGATCCTTATAAACAAAACTTGGTCCAAAATCTCCTTGCAACAAAGAACCAAGATAAGTAAGATACTGAACAAGCAAAGGTTTATCAAGTCCGTATTTGGCATTGATATTTGCCATTACCTCAGGAGGATAAGCCACTTCGCCCATAAAGGGACTTCCAGGTGCTAGTCTCATTAAAAAAAATGAGACTGTAATAAGCACAAATAAGGTAGGTAAAGCTTGTAAGATACGAAAAAATATAAATTTTAACACCCTAGCTTCCTCAATGTTCTAAAATATAAACATCTTTAAAGTAATAACTTCTTGAAGGTTTGATCTTATATCCTCTTACATAAGGTTTGATGATCTGAGACTCTGTATAGAAGTAAGCTGGAGCAAGAGCTGCTTCATTGTAAAGAATTTCCTCTGCCTTAGCATAAATTTTAGCTCTTTCCTCATCAGTCTTTGCTTTTGTAGCTGTTTTCATCATCTCATCAAACTGAGCATTTGAAAAACCACCTTGATTGTTTGAAGAACCTGTTGTAAAAGTATTTAAGAAGCTACTTGCTTCATTATAATCAGAACACCAAGCAGCTCTTGACATTTGTTGCTGACCTAAGCGTCTGGTTGAAAGAAAGGTTTTCCATTCTTGATTTTGAAGCTTGACATTGACAAGTCCTTTTAAATTTTGCTTCCAAATAGAAGAAACAGCAAGGGCTAGTTTTTTATGATCTTCATTTGTATTGTATAAAAGAGTGAAATTTAAAGGCTTAGCCTTGCTATAACCAGCTTGCTCTAAAAGCTTGATAGCTTCTTCATTTCTTTTTTGCTTACTCCATTTTGAATACTCAGGTGCAACTATAGCTGAAGCTCCTTGAATAGCAGGCGGAGAAAAGGTATAAGCTGGTTTTTGCCCTTGTTTAAGAATTTGATCAGTGAGTATATCTCTATCCAAAGACATAGTTAAGGCTTTACGAACTTTCACATCATTAAAAGGAGGTTTTTTTACATTAAATTCATAAAAATAAGTACAAAGGCTAGGTCCTATGGTAAGCTCTTTTGGATAATCTTTTTTAATGCTATCAAAAAGTTCTAAAGGGAATTTAGACACATCAAGACTGCCCGCTCTATAGCGAGTATAAGCTACTGATTGATTTGCGATTTGAAGTAATCTTACCTTATCTAACACGACATTTTTCGCATCCCAATAATAAGGATTTTTAGATAAAATCGCCTCTTCATTCACAACCAAAGAATCAATCTTGAAAGCTCCGTTGGTAACGATATTTTTAGGATCACTCCAAGAATCGCCCAATTTTTCAACTACCTTTTGAGGCACAGGAGAAAGCACATAAAACTGAGTAAGCAAATCAGCATAAGGCACAGAATCTTCCAAGTGCAAAACAAGGGTATAATCATCTTTTGCCTCTACTCCAAGAGAGCTTGATGGCATTCTGCCACTGATGATAGAAGAGGCATTTTTAAGCTTCATGTAGTTCAAAAAAGAAGCATAAGGAGAAGCTGTTTTTGGATCAGCTAGCCTTTTCCACGCAAAAACAAAATCACTTGCTAAAACAGGATCTCCATTTGACCACTTAGCGTCTTTTCTAAGCGTAAAGGTCCAAGTTTTATAATCATTGCTATGCTCCCATTTTATAGCAACACCAGGCTTTATCTTATCATCTACATCAGAAATGATAAGAGTTTCAAATAAATTTCTTGCAAAAATACCCTCAGGAACACCCTCAACCTTAGCAGGATCTAAGGATTGCGGAGCTGCTCCTGCGTTATAGGTAAAAATTTGATTTGAAGCAAGCTTTTCTCCAGCCTTAGGCTGCACAGCGAAAAGCAAGCTGGTTAAAACCAAAAAGACACAGGTTAATTTTTTCATAATGAAAATCCTCCTTGAATATAAATTATGATTAATTATATTGTATGTATTATTCCTATATACTGAAAATCACATCTCAAATTTAAAAAATGCAAATTTCGTTTCAAAATGAAACACTTTAAACTTATAATAATGAAAAATTGTGTTTTTATAATTAGGATATTTTCATACTTTTTCTACAAACCTATATAAAAATAAGAAAGAATTTATCCTAATCGTTACAAGTTTAAAAATAAGTCTTTAGAAAATACTTCTACTATAGATAAGCAAACAAAAATAATGTTACAATTTTTCATGATAAATAAAGAATGATAAGTTCTTATAGCAATACCGAATTATTTTATTTTCCATTTATTTTACAACTCAAAATTTTTATAAATTTTTTAGATTTTATTGCCTTTATTTTAGTTTATTTAAGCCCTTGCGTTTTTTTGAATAATAAAAAATAAAAAGACAACTCAAATAAAATTCCGAAATAAAAGCCGTAATTACGATATATATTTCCTTCTTTTGTTTTTTGATGTCTAAAAAGTATACTAAAAAGGAGTTTAAAAATGTTAGATTTGTTAAGTTTATTTAATGAAGCTTTAGCTTTTTATCAGCCTTTATCCAATTTTTGCAAATATTTATTTATATTTTGTATTGGTTTGTGTATTTTAGTTGCCTTTTATTTATGAAAAAATGGGTTTAATAATGAAGGTCAAAAAGATAAAATAACATTATATTTAGAAGGAATCAAAGCAAAAAAGCGATATTTTATAAGCGGTGGAGTATTTTTTGCTCTTGCACAATTTTAAGATACTTTGTCCTTTTCACGATGAAAGAATGCTCTCTTTCATGGTAAATTCTGGAAAAAATATATTTTATTGTTTTGGTTGTGGAGTTGGAGGAAATGCATTTAAACTTTAAAGAATAGGTTAAATAAGATTATAGAGTTTGAAAAGCAAATTCAAGTTAAACTCGCTAAAAATGATACTAAAAAGAATCACTATCCCTTTAAATCTTAAAAAGTTTTTCTTAGCTTTAGCTTTGCTAAAACAGAGCTTAAATTTTATGAAAAGGAGAAAAAATGAAAGAAATTAAAGAGCTTTTTAAGGCTATTGAAAGAGAGGATATTACGAGTGAGATGAATAATCTTATTAGCGATGATATCATAGATAGCATTGATATAATGGCCTTGGTAGCTGAGATAGAAAAAAGCTATGGTAAGGCCTTGGAGGCTGATTTTATAAGGGCTGAAAATTTTGAAAGCTTTGAAGCTATTAGCAAGATGCTAAAAGAGGCCTTTGGCTAAGTTTTATTTAAAAAATTTTAAGATTTAAATAGGAGCTTAAAGGCTTTACTAGTCTAAAAATTGTCCTAAAATTGCTTTCTTGTCTAAAGCCTTTTAACTCAAATGACTAATTTAAAGCTTCTTTCACCCATAAAGAGCTTAAATTTAGCTCACTAAAGCCTTAAAGGCTCTTTAAATTAGCCTTAAAAGGGCTTTAAATTCTTTTCAAAGCCCTTTTATTTTGAGCTTCAATTGATCCTCTTCTTCAAAAAAATTATAAAGCAAGTCATCACAAAGATAGCTTATATTTTTTTCACAGTTTGGCTTTTTTCTATTTTCAAGCCTTTGAAGTAAGGGAAAAAGTTCTTTTTCTATAAGCATTTTAAGGGGTGTATCCATACCGTGATTTAAATTTTTGATAAATTTGCCATCTACTTGATTTTCACTGACAATAGACTTAAAATCCACCTCAAAGCCAAGGGCTAAAAGCTCATTAATAAATTCTTTTTTAGCCTCAAAGGAGGCTACGGGATCAAATTTGCAGTGATAGCTCACATAAAGGGGTCTTGCTAGCCCTGCCATAGTTTTTAAATGCTCTTTATTTAAAAGGGTTCTTATAGCCTTTCTTGCAGGGCTAAAATAAAATTTGCTTTTCTCATCTAAGTTCCAAAGGCTTTTGGTTGAGGTGTAGATAGATAAGTTTTCATAAGTTTCATTTTCAATGGGGGCTAATTCAGGGTATTTTGTGAAGTCAAGTTCCTTTCCAAGGCCCACATGCCAAGGTAAGATCTCAACCCCACCTGAGTTTTCAATCAGCCCATCAACAAGCCAAGGAGCAAGCTTAGCACAAAGCATACTAAGGTAGGCTCCGTAAGATTCACCAGCTAATATAAGAGGCGAACCCCCCCCCCCCCTAGCATTGAAAAGCTTTTTTACAAAAAGTGCAGCATTTAAGATATCAAGAGCAGCCATAAGGCCAAAATTTTGATACTCCTTTCTTTTAGGAACTATACTTGCGTGAAGTTTAAGCCTAAAATCGCCTTTTAAAAATGAAGCCTTTTTAAGCTCACTAAGCTTATAATTTAAGGCTTGTACTAGCTCATAGACCTTAGCTTTTTCTATTTTTTGATTTAAAAGTTCCTTACTAAGCTTAATATCTATTTTTTCACATTCTTTTTCAAGTATGCTTTTATCTCTTTCATCAAGCATAAAATGAGACCCAAGATCAAAGCGGTTATAAATGCAGTGATAATTAACACTCACCATAACAAGCTCATATTTTTTTGCAAAATATTCAAGATATAAATTTAAAAACTTATCATCGGCTGAACTTCCCCAGCCTTGAAGCACAAAAACAAAGGCCTTAGGAGTCTTTTCATCATCATAATGCATGACAAAATCAGGATCTTCTTCTCTTTTGATATTAAGCTCTAAATCATGGCTTGATTTAAATTTAAGCTTTTTTCTTATAAGCATAGTTTTTCCTTTTAGGGCTTAATTTTAGCTAAAAGAAATTTATTTTTAGCTAAAATGGCGAAATTAAGGTTTAGGATAATGAAAGAATTAATAAGCACTAGGGATAAAAATTATACAAACAGAGATTTAATTAAGAGCTTGCAAGAACTTGGCATAAAAGAAGGCGATATACTTTGTGTGCATACTGAGCTTTTTAATTTTGGAAAGCCACTTTTAAGCAAAGATGAGTTTTTAAAAGCCTTGCTTGAGTGCTTTTATAAGGCCTTAGGACAAAGAGGAACTTTGATAATGCCAAGCTTTACTTATAGCTTTTGTAAAAATGAAGCCTTTGATAAGACGCATTCAAAAAGCACTATGGGGGTATTAACTGAGTTTTTTAGAAAGCAAAAGGGGGTCAAACGCACAAATGATCCTATCTTTTCTTTTGCCATAAAAGGTGCTAAGGAAGAGCTTTTTTTAAAGGATACTAGCTCTTGTTTTGGTGAGGGCTGCGTGTATGATGAGTTAGCTAAAAATGAGGGTAAAATTTTACTTTTTGGTATGCAAAACTCAGGCTATACCTTCACTCATTTTGTAGAAGAAAAAGCTGGAGTAAGCTATAGGTATTTTAAAAAATTTAGCGGAATCTTAATTGATGAGGCTGGAAAGGCTTATCAAAAAAATATAGAATATTTTGTTAGAAGCTTAGAAAAAAACTCAAATTTAAGTGTTGAAAAGCAAATTGAACTTTTAAAGCAAGATTTAAATTTTAAAAGCTTAAGCTTTGCTAATGCAAGCCTTACGCTTATTAATGCAAAGCCTTATTTACAAAGCTTTTTAAAGGCTTTAAAAGAAGATGAAGAAGTGCTTTTGCAAAAGGAAAATTAATGAAAATAAAACTTAAAAATCACAGTATCAAAGCCCTTAGCATAGCCTTGCCAAGGCAGTTAAAAAGCTTAGAAGAGGAATTAAAAGAATGCAATTTAAGCCTTAAAAAATATGAGCTTTTAAGTTTGCAAAGTGGCATAAGAACTCATTTTAACGCACCTAAGCAAGTCTTTGCTAGTGATTTGGCCATTAAAGCCTTAGAAGGACTTTTTGAGCTTGAACCCTTGGCTAAAAGACTTGATATGCTCGTTCTTTCAAGCTTTACTCCTGATTTTTACTGCCCTTCTTTATCCTCTTTGGTGGCAAAGGGCTTAAATTTGAATGAAAATGTGCTTTGCTTTGATGAAATAAGCTTTTGTGCCGGCTTTTTGCAAGGGCTTTTTAAAGCCTTTTTAGCCCTTGAAAATGAAGATATTCAAAGCGTGGTTTTAATTTGCGTTAATACCAAGTCAAAAAAGCTAAGCCCTAAGGATAGAGCCTTGTTTTTAAGTAATACAGACAGTGCTAGTGCTCTTTTGATAGAAAAATCAAAGATAAAAGAAACTGCCTTTTACACCCAGCAAACTCACAGCCAATATGCCCTAAAAGAAACCCTGCCTTGCAATGCCTTTAATGAGAGCTTTGATGATTTTATAAAAGTTGATGGGGACTTTATCTTTTCTTTTGTAATGGATAAGTTCCCGCACTTTTTTGAGGATTTTTTAAAAGAAGCGAAGCTTAAAAGAGGAGAGCTTTTTTTGCAAGCTCCTAATGCCTTTTTTAAAAAAAGACTCTTGGAAAAAATGGGCTTTGAGTATAAAGATGATGAGCTTTTTAGAAATTTTGGCGATGCTAATATCAACAAAATCCCACTTGAACTAGCCCTAAGGGCTGAAAATGCAAAGCTGGGGGGGGGGATTGAGCTTTTTAGCAAAAAAGATGGCTTAGAAAATACAAATTTCAGCCTTTTAGCTAGCTTTGGAACAGGCATAGTTTTTAATGCCTTAGCCTTAAAAATTAATTTTGAAAAGCTTAAAAGCATGATTAAAATTTATGATTTTACAAAATCCTAAGCCTAAAGCCATCTTTGTTGTTTTGAAAAATATAGTTTTTATCCTTGCATGAGTGCAAAAGTTCAAATTCATTATTTGTGCTTTTAAAATCTTTATTTTCAAGTTTTTTAAGCAAAGGTGGCAGTTCTTTTTTTAAAAGATTTTTATTGCTAAGTCTTAAGCCGTGCTCTAAGCTTTTTATAAATCTTCCATCAAGCTCGCTTTCATCTTTTATTAAGTGCAAAGTACTATCAAAGCCAAGTTCTTTTAAAAGCTTATGAAAGCTTATTTTATGCTCCGCACTTGCACCCTTATCTTGAAGGCTATGATAATGTGTAAAAATAGTCTTATTATTAGTCCTTTGCTGGCTTTGTAAATGAGCAGGATTTAAAAGGGTGCGTATGAGATAATGTGCTTCATCAAAGAAAAAGGGCGAGTTTTCATTACGCGTCCAAAGGCTTTTTGTGGTGCAAAGTAAAAGAAGATTTTTAAAAGAATTAACATAAAAATCACACTGGCTTAACTCACGCCCTAGGATAAAGGGCAAATATGGCAAAGTAGGGCCTGAGTTTTCGATCACTCCATCAGCAAAATAAGGAGCTATTTTAGCTACAAGCATACTCACATAAGCTCCATGAGAAGCTCCTGCATAAATTCTGGGCAGCTTATGAAGGCTTGGAAAATGCTTGATGATATCCTTTAGCGCATTGATATGATCTATAGCTTGCATTATGCCATAGTTTTGATATTCATCGTTTGCAGGGATTAAATCACATTCTATGCCAATTTTATCTCCATTATAAGAAGCCTTACTTATCAGTTCATCTATATAAAAGCAAAGGCTTTTAAACTCCTGTGCGTTTAGTTCCCTTTTAAAAGCCCCCCCCCCAAAGCTTGCTAAAAGTCTATTTAACTCATCAAGACCTTTTTGGGTAGGTAAAATTTGGGCATTATATTTTTCTTCTTTATTGATGCCAGGTCTGTTTGCAAAGCAGTGATGAAAAACGCTTACCGCCATTACGCTATAATTTTTAGCAAGAAACTCTCTATCAAAGTCTAAAAAAGAAATATTTTGATTATCTCCAAAACCAGGTACTATGAAAACTATGGCTTTTAAATCTTTGCTTTTATCATAACTTATGCGGTACTCAAGTAAATTTTTTCTCTTAAGCTTAAGCTCTATATCATCACAAGATTGTATCTCAAAACTCTTATTAACAAGCATATTCTAACCTTTTTAAGTGAAATTATACTGAAATTTAAGTAAAATAACTTAAAGGAGCTTTAATGATAGTGAAAAAAACTTATGAGATCAAATCTTGTGATGATGTAGAGCTTGATATAAAAAGAAGTTCAAAGCTTAAATTTTATCTTTATTATGATGAAACAAAGCCTGTAGAGGCTTTAGTTTTTGTGATCCAAGGAATAGGAGCTGATGCTGATGATAGTTTTTTAGAGCTTGTGATTAAGTCCTTATTGAAGGATTTTTGTGTAGCCTTTGTCAGCGTAAATTATCATTGTATAGGAAATCGCCCTCAAACAGGGTCTAAGTTTTATCTTGATGATATAGATAAGCTCATTATGCAAGCAAGCCTTGAGGCTTTAAATTTAAAGCTCCCCTTTAATATAAAAGAGCTTAACAGCTATGATGATATGAGTAGTGCTTTTAAATTGATTAATAATAAAATCATAGACCTTAAAAAAGAGGGCGAGCTTGAGATGAGCTTTTATTTAAATTTGCATGTAAGCTTAGCACCTGCTAGAAATGAATATCAAAATTTTGGCATTATGGCTGCAAGTGATCTTATCAACACAGCCTTATATCTTCAAAAAAATGCTCCCTTTAGTGTAGGGGGGGGGGCATTGCCTGTTATAATGACAGGAGGATCTTACGGCGCTTATCTAGCTCTTTTAAGTGCTAAGCTTGCTCCTTGGCTCATTGATGGGGTGATAGAAAATTCAGGTGGAGCTAAGATCTTGCAAAGGCTTGTAGGCTTTGGTAAGGAGCTTGATTTTATGAAAGAAGCTGAGTTTGCTAGCTTTGATTTTTTTCATCATATCAAAACCCATTGTTCGAGTAAGACTTTTTGGAGCTCAAACAAATACTCAAAAAATTACTTCTCAAAGGCTAGGCTTGATATAAGAACCTTATTAGTTGAAGATCATCTAAAAACTCAGACTAAATTTAATCAAACCAAGATCATAGGCTATCATTCAGCCAAAGATGAGTATCTAAGCTATCAGGATAAGCAAAGGCTTTTTGAGCTTTATAAAGAGCTTGGCTTTAAAGCTTATCTAAGACTTATAAAAGATGAAAGCGAAGTTGATGGTAAATTTATTAAAAATTTAAAGCACGGACTTGGCATACCCCTTAAACTTTTGCTTAAAAAAGAGCTTCCAATAATGCTAGATTTAATCAAAAAAGCTCCAAAAAAAGAGTATAAAGAAAAAAGCATTTCTTATAAAAGTGCTGAGCTTATTTATACTTTTTTTCAAAAATATGATAAACTAAATTTAAAGATTACAAATGGATAACATTCAAGGATAAATTTTTAGTTTGGAAAGTGAATGAAAAATAAGGCTAGAGCGTGAAAACACTTTGCATTATACCAGCTCGAGGTGGATCAAAACGCATTAAAAATAAAAATATCATCGATTTTTGTGGCAAGCCCTTGATTGCTTATAGTATAGAAAATGCTTTAAATGCTAACATTTTTGACGATGTTATCGTTTCAAGCGACGATGAGGCTATTATCAAAGTGGCTTTAGATTTTGGTGCAAAAGTTCCATTTGTGCGTGATCAAAGTCTAAGTGATGATTATGTTTCAAGCGACGATGTGATAAAAGATGCGATCAAAATTTTAGCAAAGATGGGGAAAAGTTATGATAACATTTGTTGTTTATACGCGACCGCACCACTTTTAAGTCCTGAAATTTTAAAGCAAGCTTTTGATTCTTTTCTTAAAAATAAGAGTAAATTTTTATTTGCGGCAGCTGAGTTTTCTTATCCTATACAAAGGGCTTTTTATCTTAATGCACAAAATGGCGTGCAAATGTTTGATGAGAGCAAATATAGCACAAGAAGCCAAGATCTTATAAGAGCTTATCATGATGCTGGGGTGTTTTATTTTGGTACGAGCAAGGCTTGGCTTGAGGAGGATTTTATGTTTAAACCGCATTCAAGCGTGTTTTTGTTGGAAAAAAATTTAGTTTGTGATATTGATACCTTGGAGGATTTGGAATTTGCAAAAAAACTTTTCTTGATCAATCAACAAAAATCATAAAGGAAAAATATGTTTATTAGCAAGATAAGAGGTTTTAAATACCCTGATATTGAGCTTGTGAGGTGGTTTTTTAAATCTAAAATTTATGAACTTCCTAGAAAGAAAGTCCTTGAGTTTGGCTCGCATAATGGCAACAACCTAGCCCTTTTTGCAAGCTATGATTTTGAGGTTTTGGGAGTAGAACTTGATGAAAAAAATGTAGAAAATGCAAATTATAATTTCAAAGAGCTTGAAAATTACCAAAAATGCGAGTTTTTTACAGATGATATCAAGCACTTTGCACAAGTAAAAAAGGACATTAAGGCTAGTGTTTTTCTTATCCCAAATGTAATCAATTTTCTTAGCAAAGAAGAATTTATAAATTTGCTCCAAAACTCACGAAAAAATAAGCTTTACGAGTATGAGAATGACTTTGCACATTTTTTTATAAGAGCAAGAAGCATAAAGGACTATCGTTACGGACTTGGTAAAAAACTAGACAATGGCTCTTTTTTGCTTGATGATGAATACGCAGGAGAAAAAGGTTGTATCTGCACAGCCTATCAAGAATACGAGCTTGTAGAGCTTTTAGAAGAGCATTTAAATTTATATGATTTTGAGCTTATAACAAGTGAAAATATCAATATCAAGGATAAAGTTTTTATCAAAGATAGCGATATTATCGTCTATGGTAAGATAAGATAAAAAAGGAGAAAAGGTGTATTTGAAAGACTTAAAAGGGCTTAAATTTCCTGATTTGGCTGTCATAAAATTTTTTTTCAAACAAGGCTTGCATAACCAAAGCAAACTTAAAGTGCTTGAATTTGCTTGCTCTAATGGCAACAATCTAAGCTTGTTTGCAAATTATGATTATGAGTGTATAGGCGTTGATTTAAATAAAGAAGATATAGAAAATGCAAATTATAATTTTAAAGAAGTTATAGGTGCTAAGAATTTTGAGTTTTTTCACGCTAATATGCTTGAGTTTGCCAAACAAAATAAAGACATAAAAGCTGATATTTTTTTACTTCCAAATGTGATTAACTATCTTAAAAGAGAGGACTTTTTACAGCTTTTAAAGGATTTGAGAGCAAATTCTTTATATAAAAAAGATGCCTTATTTTTTACAAGAACAAGAAGCATAAAGGACTATCGTTACGGACTTGGTAAAAAAATCGCACACAATAGCTTTTTTAACGAACATGATAACACTACAGGGGAAAAAGGCTGCATCAACACCTTATATCAAGAGCATGAGTTAGTTGGTTATTTTAAGGAGTATTTAAAACTTTATGATTTTAAGGTTTTGCAATATGAAAGCACTAATGTCATGGGCGAAGATGAACGCCTTGTTACAGATAGTGATATAGTTATTTATGGGAAGATTCAATGAAAATAGCTATCATGCAACCCACCTTTTTGCCTTGGATAGGCTATTTTAAGATGATTGAAAGCGTGGATTGCTTTGTTTTTTTGGACTGCGTGCAGTTTGAAAGAAGAAGCTGGCAAAGTAGAAATAAAATTAAACTTAATGATGAAGAGTTTTTTTTAAGCCTTAGTTTGAAAAAAACAAGCCAGCAAACACCCTTAAATGAAATTTACCTAAGCGAAGAAGAAAAATGGAAAAATAAGCTTTTATTAAGTTTTCATCATGCGTATTCTAAAAGTGTTCATTTTAAAAGATATGAGGATTTACTTTCTTATGCTCTTTTTCATTTTCAAATTTTAAGTGAGCTAAATATTTTTTTGATACAAAATTTTTGTAAGGATTTAGAGATAAAAACCCCTTTATTAAAGGCTTCAAATTTAAATCTTTTTGGAAAAAAAGAGTATTTGTTGCTTGAAATTTGCAAGGCTTTAAAGGCTGATTCTTATCTTTCTGCTGAGGGTTCGAAGTCTTATTTAGCCAAAGATGAGGCAAGAGAAATTTTTAAAAATGCCAATATACAAATTTTTTATTTTAGCTTTGAACACCCTATATATCATCAGCAAGGCAAGGGCTTTCTTTCTTATTTGGGAGTGGTTGATTTTTTATGCAATGTTACAAATTTTGTGCAAGAATTTAAGCATTTTTCTTGTGTGCATTATGAAGAGTAAATGATGAAAGTTTTGATTCGAAGTGATAGTTCAAGCAAGATTGGTTATGGACATATCAAAAGAGATCTTATCCTTGCTAAGCAATATGAAGATGTGAGTTTTGCTTGTCTTGATTTGCAAGGTTCTTTGATCGATGAGATCCCATATCCTACCTTTGTTTTGGAAAATGAAAGCATGACTTGCTTGGTAGAGCTTATTTTAGAGGAAAAATTTGATTTTTTTATCAATGATTGTTATTCACTAAGCTATGAAGATGAAAGGTATATCAAGCAAGTTACTAAGGCTAAGATCTTAAGCTTTGATGATGAGATAAAGCCTCATTATTGTGATATTTTACTCAATGTTAATGCCTACGCAAAGGCTCAGTTTTATAAGGACTTGGTTCCAAAGGATTGTGAGCTTCGGTGTGGCTTTGCTTATGCCTTGGTTGGCGATGAGTTTTATGAAGAAGCAAGACTTGTGAGGGAAAAAATTTATGATCATTTTATTTGCTTAGGTGGAACAGATGTGAAAAATTTAAGTGCGCAAATTGCTGATAAATTACCTAAAGATGAAAAAATTTTTATTGCCACAAGCTCAGCAAATTTAAATCTTTCTTCCTTGCAAGAATTTGTCCATAAGCGTTCAAATATAGCTCTTGGAGTTGATATTAAAAATATCGCCAAACTTATGAATGAAAGTAAAAAACTCATTATCACGGCAAGTTCTTTAGTCAATGAAGCTTTGATTTTGAAGGCTAAATTTAAGGCTATTTGCGTGGCTAAAAATCAAGAAAAACTTGCCCATTGGCTTAAAATGCAAGGAAGAGAGGTTGAATTTTATGAGGATTAGATTTGACATTGATTTGAAATTTGAAAATAAAGCCTTTTAAAGGCTAAATTTTCAAACAAGTATCAAAAAATCCAACCAAAAACGGATATAATTTTAAAAAATTTAAGGTAAAAATATCATGAAAATTGCAAATTTTGATACAAGCAAAGAAGTTTTTATCATCGCCGAGCTTTCTGCAAATCATGCAGGAAGCTTAGAGCTTGCCTTGCAAAGCATAAAAGCAGCCAAAAAAGCAGGGGCAAATGCGATCAAAATTCAAACCTACACCCCAGATAGCCTTACTTTAAACAGCGATAAAGATGATTTTATCATCAAGGGAGGTCTTTGGGATAAAAGAAAGCTTTATGAACTTTATGAGAGCGCTAAAACGCCTTATGAATGGCATTCTTTGATCTTTGAAGCCGCACAAAATGAGGGGATTATCTGCTTTTCTAGTCCTTTTTGTAAGGACGATATAGACTTTTTGAGCCGTTTTGATCCTCCAGCTTATAAAATCGCTTCTTTTGAAGCAAATGATGAACATTTTGTCCGCCAAATCGCCAAACAAAAAAAACCGAGTATAGTTTCAACAGGCATTGCAAGTGAGGCTGAACTTGAAAGAGTGGTGCAAATTTTCAAAGAAGAACAAAATGAAAATTTGATCTTTTTAAAATGCACTTCAGCCTATCCGGCAAGCTTGGAAGATATGAATTTAAGGGCTATTTTGAGCTTAAAGGCTAAATTTGGCATAGAAGTTGGTTTAAGCGATCATAGCTTTGGCAATCTTGCGGCTATCTTAGCCGTAGGACTTGGTGCAAGGGTAATTGAAAAGCATTTTATGCTTGATAAAAGTATTAAAAGCGAAGATAGTGCTTTTAGTCTTGATTTTGATGAGTTTAAGGCTCTTGTAAAGGCTGTTCGTGAGGCTGAGAGTGCTTTAGGAGATGGGCATTTAAACCTTGATGAAAAGGCTTTGAAAAACCGCACTTTTGCAAGAAGCTTGTATGCGAGTAAGGACATTAAAAAAGGCGAGCTTTTTAGCAGTGAAAATGTCAGATCCGTGCGTCCAAGTTTTGGGCTTCACCCAAGTTTTTACCCTATCATTTTAGGTAAAAAGGCTACAAAAGATATAGAATTTGGCACAGCTTTAAAAGAAAGTGATTTTGAGTAATATTTAAGGAAAAGATAATGAAATTTACCCCCGAACACAAAAAGATCTTTAATAAAAATTTAAAAAGTTTAGAACATCTTGTTTTGCTCAAAGAAGAGCTTAAAAAAATTCAAAAAGTCAGGTGTTATGAATTAAAGCTTGGTAAGGATGCTTTGGATATAAATTTAAAGGACTTAAGGGATAATTCTTTAATATATAAAGATATTCAAAACACACTTAATGAACACATAAGAGTTTATAATGAAAAGTATATATATTATCCTGTACTTTTTTATTATGGTTTTGGAAATGGACTTTTATACAAGTTTTTACTACAACAAAAGCATTTAAAAATGCTCGTCATTTTTGAAAATGAGTTAGAAATTGTATATTTGATGTTTCATTTGGTGGATTTTTCTAAGGAATTAGCAGAAAAAAAGCTTTTTATTTTTGATCCTACAAAACTTCTAGAATTTGATCTTTACGCCATTTTTTTAGATAAAACAATAAAGGCTTTTAGTGGAGTTTATCACTTAGAGCTTCATAGTGATTATTATGAGAAATTTAGCAAAAGTATTTTAAGTTTAAATGAAAGTATAATCAAAGTCATCAAAACTTTCCGTTTTCAATCAGGCAATGATACTCAAGATGCTTTAGTGGGTATAAGGCACACAGCAAGCAATGTTTTAAAGATGATCAATCGCCCAAATAAAAGAGAATTTGCAAAAAGATATGCCCTAGCTCAAAATGCTATCATTGTTTCAACAGGACCTTCTCTTATCAAACAGCTTTCCCTACTTAAAGCCTATGCAAATAAGGCTTTGATTTGTTGTGCTGATAGTGCTTATCCTATACTTGCAAGTAAGGGTATTAAGCCTGATTATGTCTTTACGCTTGAAAGAATAGCCTATACTTCAGAGCTTTTTAATAATGATTTTAAAGATTTTGATAAGGATATCACTTTTATAGTAGCTTCAGTCGCTCATGCTAATACCTTTAAATACCTTGAACAAAATAATCGATTTTATATGATCACTTTGAAATCAAGTACCACTTTTCAATACAAAATTTATGATTTTGTTCAAACAGGACAAAGCGTTGCTCATATGGCTTATGATTTTGCTTGTAATATAGGTGCTAAAAATATTATTCTTATAGGACAAGATCTAGCTTATAGCAAGGAGGGTAAGTCCCACCCAAAGGAGTATTTGTATGGGGAAGATGATTTAGATGAAGAAGGGGAGTTTAAAGATGGCTCAAAGGCTCTTGCTTATGGCGGAGATGGTTTTGTAGAAACAAATCAAACATGGGAAGTTTTTAGAGGTTTTTTTGAGTTTATCATACCAAGAGCAAGAGGTATAGGAGTTATGACCTTTAACTGCACAGAAGGTGGTGTAAGGATAAAAGGCACTATAGAAATACCTTTCAAGCAAGCTTGCGAAGAACTTTTAACAAAGGATCTTCACAAGCCTTTTCCTGCCATAAACATGCCAAGTCAAAAATTTAAAGACGAGTATTTATTTAAGGTTTTTACTGACTTGATAAGAGTGTTTAAGGAAGGCGATGAGCTGATTGATTTTTTCACCCAAAAACAAGAAATTTTAAGCATACTGATGAAAAATGCTCTTGATATGCAAGATGAGAGCGAACAGAATTTTCTCTTAGAAGAGGCTTTGAAAAATATAGACAAACTTAAAGAAAAGATAGAAGAAATCACTTCAGTACCTATGTCTGCTTATAGTGAAATACTAACTCCTATACTTTATCAATTTGAATTTAATGTAGTTAAAATTTATGTTTTTATCCCAAAAACAAAGCAAGAAGCTTTAGAAAAGAAGACATTGTGGATAAGTAAGCATCTTGAGCTTATAAATATGATCATAGGACATATCAAGATACACAAACAAGCCCTTTATGAAAGCTCCCAAGATATTTTCGCCGAAGTTAAAAATAGAGGCTTTGAAGAAAGATTTTTAAAAATTCAAGAAAGAATCATGGGGGGGGGGGATTCTTATTTTGCAAATAAGAAAAATGCTATACGAGGCTTTTTTTAGGAAGACAAAGATTACAACGATTTTGTGATGAAGAAAATATTCAGGCAAATGAAAATTTAAAGGTAGCATAATGAAAAATATCTTAGTAACAGGAGCTGACGGCTTTATAGGTTCTCATCTTTGTGAGCTTTTGCTTGAAAAAGGCTTTAAGGTCAGGGCTTTGAGTCAGTATAATTCTTTTAATTTTTGGGGAAATTTAGAAAAAATTTCAAATTTAGACCAGATCGAGGTTTTAAGTGGCGATCTAAGGGATAGCTTTTTTTGTGATAAGCTTTGTGAGGGCATGGACGCTGTTTTTCATTTGGGGGCGTTGATTGCTATACCTTATTCTTATATCGCACCTCAAAGCTATGTGGATACAAATATTCAAGGCACATTAAACATACTTGAAGCAGCCAAAAGACACAAGCTAAAAAAGATCATTCATACCTCAACAAGTGAAGTTTATGGCACAGCACAATATGTTCCTATCGATGAAAAGCACCCCTTGCAGCCTCAAAGTCCTTATTCAGCAAGCAAAATCGCAGCTGATATGATGGCTCTTAGTTATTATAATGCCTTTGAGCTTCCTCTTATCATAGCACGCCCGTTTAACACCTATGGACCAAGACAAAGTGCAAGAGCGATTATCCCTACCATCATCACGCAAATTTTAAGTGGGGCAAAAAGCCTTAAACTTGGGGATTTAAGTCCTACTAGGGATTTAAATTTTGTGCGTGATACTTGCGAGGGCTTTTTGGCTCTTTTGGAGCTTGAAAACTACGGCGAGGTGTTTAATATAGGAAGCGGAGCCGAACATAGTATGCAAGAAGTGGTGGATCTTATCAAAAAGCTTTTAAACTCAGACATTGAAATAAAAAGCGATAGCAAAAGATTGCGTCCAAAAAATAGCGAGGTTTTAAGGCTTTTGTGCGATAGTTCTAAGCTTAAAAAAGTTAGCACTTGGCAAAGCAAAACAAGCCTTGAAGATGGGCTAACGCGAACGATAGAGTGGTTTAAGCTAAATTTAAACGCTTATAAAACAGGGATTTATAATGTTTGAAAAAGAAATTTCTTTCATTAAAAGCCTTTTTGATAAAGAAAATATTCCTTTGCACGAGCCTTGTTTTGTCGGCAATGAAAAGAAGTATTTAAACGAGTGCATTGATAGCGGCTTTGTTTCAAGCGTGGGTAAATTTGTGGGCGAGTTTGAAGAAAAAATATCCAAGCTTTGTCAAAGCAAATTTGCCGTAGCTACAAATAGTGGCACTTCAGCACTTCACATCGCTCTTTTGGCAAATGAAGTGGGCGAAAATGATGAGGTGATCACGCAAAGTATTAGCTTTGTAGCGACTGCAAATGCCATTGCTTACACGGGTGCAAAGCCGATTTTTTTGGATATTGATGAGCAAAGTTTAAGCTTAAGTCCTAAGGCTTTAAAGAAATTTTTGCAAGAACAAAGCTATATCAAGGATAAAAAATGCTTTAACAAAAACACACACAAGCAAATCAAAGCTTGCGTGCCTATGCATACCTTTGGACTGGGCGCTAAGATAGAGGAGTTAAAAGCACTTTGTGAGGAAAATTTTATCATTTTAATCGAAGATGCAGCCGAAGCCTTGGGGAGCTTTTACAAGGAAAAAGCACTTGGAAGCTTTGGAAAATGTGGAATTTTAAGCTTTAATGGAAACAAGACCATTACCGGAGGTTGCGGGGGTGTGATCTTAAGCGATGATGAGAGCTTAGCCAAAAAAGCAAGACATCTAAGCACCACAGCAAAAATCCCTCACCCTTACGAGTATATCCATGATGAAGTAGGCTATAACTACCGCTTGTGCAATGTCAATGCAGCTATTTTGGTCGCTCAGCTTGAAAATTTAGAGCTTTTTTTAAAGGATAAAAGAGAGCTTGCAGGGCTTTATAAGGACTTTTTTAAGGGGAGTGAAAATTTTAAATTTATTGATGAAATGCCTGAAACAAGGAGTAATTTTTGGCTTAATGCTGTGCTTTTAAAAGATGAGCAAGCAAGAGAGAATTTTATAAAAGAATGCCTTGGAAATAATATTTTTGTGCGTGGAGCATGGAAAAGCTTGCCCTCATTAAAACCCTTTGAAAACTGCTTCAAAGATGAGCTTATCAATACACAAAGACTTGAAAGACGCATTGTAAATTTACCAAGCAGTGTTAGAATTCGTAAAATTTAAGGGATTTAAAATGCAAAAAGAAGCCAAAACGGATAAAAAATATTTAGAGGAAAGAAAAGCAGTTCAAAAAACAATGCAGAAAATGCAACAAGAGCTTGAAAAAAAAGAAGTTATGGAAGTATTTAAAAGGCTCAAGGATAAATGAAATATATCAACATTGATGAGGCTATAAAGATTCATGATATTATCATAGACAAGATGCAAGGTTTAAGCGGATACAATAAGACTAACATAGGATATTTGGGTTCAGCTTTGGAACAGATAAAAAATGATGATTTTTATCCTGAATTTATAGATAAGCTTACTCATTTAATATTTTCTTGTATAAAATTTCACCCTTTTAACGATGCCAATAAAAGGACAAGTATATTTTTAGCAATGCATTTTTTAGATCTTAATGGAAAAAATGTAGAAAATTTTGCACAATATATGGAAGATGTGGTTGTAAAGGTAGCTGAAGATTCTTTAACAAAACAAGACTTACGCAAAGTTTTAAAACAATTTTTACAAAAAGATGGACAATGAAAGAAAAAATCTTACTCATAGGAGCTGGTGGGCATGCAAGATCTTGCGTTGATGTGATCGAGCTTGAGGGTAAATTTCAAATCGTAGGTTTTGTGAGTAATAATCCTTTAGAACAAGGCTTTAAATATCCCATTTTAGGCTGTGATGAGGATTTAAAAAGCCTTTTTAAGCAGTATAAATTTGCTCTCATTGCTATAGGACAGATCAAAAATGCAAATTTAAGGGTGCAAATTTATGAAAAACTTAAAAGCATAGGTTTTGCTTTACCAACGATCATTTCCCCGCTTGCTCATGTATCTGCTCATGCAAGCATTGACAAAGAAGCAAGCATTATCATGCACCAAGTTTTAGTAAATGCCGGAGCAAAGGTAGGCAAAGCTTGCATTTTAAACACAAAAAGCTTGATCGAACACGATGCGGTGGTGGAGGATTTTTGTCATATATCCACAGCAGCTGTGGTGAATGGAAATTGTATCGTCAAAGAAAAAAGCTTTTTAGGCTCAAATACCCATTTAAAACACGGACAAATTCTAGAAAAAAATAGCATTTTTTATAATAATTTATCCTCTTCTATGGGGGGGGGGGATTGACCTTTTAGCTCCTTACCTTACAACTCCTCTTAGGAGGAGTGCATGAAAAGGCTTGTTATAGGGTATTTTGGCGATGGCATTTGGGCGCAAAACTGCTTTTTAAAAATTATACAAAATCCACACATTCAAATTGCCTTTGTTGTTTTAAGAAACGAAAGAGACAAAAAGCTTGAAAAACTTGCCGAAAACGAAAATATCCCTTGCTTTTTCAAAGTTGATATTAATTCTTCAGCCTTTATTCAAAAAATTCAAAGTTTTAGTCCTGATTTGCTTGTATCAATGAGCTTTGATCAAATTTTTAAAACCGAGCTTTTAAAACTTTATCCTCGCAAAATCATTAATTGCCACGCTGGAAAACTTCCCTTTTATCGTGGTAGAAATATTTTAAATTGGGTTTTGATCAATGATGAAAAAGAATTTGGCATTAGCGTTCATTTTGTAGATAGTGGCATTGACACAGGCGATATCATCTTGCAAAAAAGCTATCCTATCAGCGATAAAGATGATTATACCACGCTTTTAAAACTAGCATATAAAGAATGTGCGAATTTGCTTTTCAAAGCCTTGCTTTTATTTTTAAAGGGCGAAGTAAAGGCTTTTAAGCAAATAGAAGGTGGGTTTTATTGTCCAAGACGAAAAAAAGGTGATGAATTTATAGATTGGTCTTTAAGCACGAGAGAAATTTTTAATTTTATCCGTGCTTTAAACGCTCCAAATTTAGGAGCAAGTGCTTTTATCAAAGATAAAGAAATTAAGCTTTTTAAAAGTAAGATTATTCAAGATGATTTTAAAAATTCTAAAACGGGGGCTATCGTGCAAAAAGATGATAAAAGTTTTATTGTAAAAACAAAAGATGGAGCTTTAAAGGTTTTGAAATTTAAAGGCGAAGTAAAGCTTAATGATAAATTTATGAATCATTTTTAGCCTCGCTTTTTGGTTTATTTTAGGAATGGTTGATTTTTGTTTTTTTTTTTTTTGATATAATTACCCCTTAAAATTATTGATAAGTCTATCTTAAAAGGAAGGTCGTGAAATACTGCAAAAAGTGCGTTATACCAGATACTAGACCGGGCATTAGTTTTGATGAAAATGGTGTTTGCTCAGCTTGCAATAATCATGCACAAAAAGAACAAATTGATTATCAAGACAGACTTAAAGAGCTTGAAGCACTTTGTGATAAGCATAGGCATAGAAATGGTAAATTTGAGTATGACTGTGCTATAGCGGTAAGTGGGGGTAAGGATTCGCATTTTAAGGTGCATGTTATGAAAGAAAAGCTTGGAATGAATCCTGTGCTTTTTAGTGTGGAGGATAATTTTACCATGACTGAAGCGGGTAAGAAAAATCTAAAAAATTTAAGCGAAACCTTTAAATGTCATATCATCAGCTTAAAACCAGATATCAAAACCCAAAAAAAGATCATGCTAAAAACCTTTGAAAAATACGGCAAACCTACTTGGTTCATCGATAGGCTGATTTATAGCTATCCTTTTGCTATGGCTTTGAAATTTAACACTCCTTTGCTTGTTTATGGCGAAAATGTTGGTTTTGAGTATGGGGGGGGGGCATTGACTCCAGAGAAACTCCAAGTGCCAAAGATATTTTCTTAAACGGAGTAGCAAGCGATCTTGATATACAAGAATTTATCGACGAGGAAACGAGCGAGCAAGATTTGCAACTCTTTTTTAATCCTAATAAAGATGATTTAAACAAACTTGAGCCAATTTATTTGAGTTATTTTATTAAATGGAATTCTTATAGTAATTATATCTTTGCCAAAAGCAGGGGTTTTATCGATTTACAAGGAGAATGGGACAGAAGCCATTGTGCTGAAAACTTTGATCAAATTGATACTATAGGCTATATTGTTCATGCTTGGTTAAAATATCCTAAATTTGGGCATGCTATGGCGAGTGATTATGCTGCTCGTTTTATTCGGTATGGACTTTTAAGTAGAAACGATGCTATAAAAATTGTTAAACAAAGAGATCATAATCTTGATAACAAATGCGTGGAGGATTTTTGCAACTTCACAGGACTTAGCCGTGATCAATTTTGGAAAATTGTTGAAAAACATTACAATAAAGAGCTTTTTTACAAAAATGAATTTGGTGAGTTTAAGCTAAAAAATGAGCTAAAATAAAACAAAGTTGAGATTGGAACGCCTTTTGCTATAATAAAGCAAGAAAATAAGGTAGATTAAATGCAAAAAACTTTAATTATCGCTGAGGCTGGTGTTAATCACAATGGGGATTTAAGCTTAGCTAAAAAGCTTATTGAAAAGGCTAGCGAGGCTGGGGCTGATTATGTTAAATTTCAAAGCTTTGTAGCGAATGAGTGTATTAGTAAAAATGCCCCAAAAGCGCAGTATCAAGTAGAAAATGCCGAAGATAAAAATGAAACGCAGCTTGAAATGATCAAAAAGCTTGAGCTTTCAAGAGCCGATCACGAAGAGCTTATCAAGCATTGCAAGGATTTTAATATCAACTTTCTTTCTACCGCTTTTGATCTGCCAAGTATAAGACTTTTAGATGAACTTGGGCTTGAAATTTTTAAAATTCCAAGTGGCGAAATCACAAATTTACCCTACCTAAAAGCCATAGCAAAGCTTGATAAAAAAGTGATTTTAAGCACAGGAATGAGCCGGTTGCAAGAAATTTCTTGGGCTTTAAATGTTTTGATTCAAAATGGCACAAAAAAAGAAAATATCAGCATTTTGCACGCTAATACAGCCTATCCAACGCCTTTTGAAGATGCAAATTTAAAAGCGATTTTAACCTTACAAAATGAGTTTAAAAGCCATGATATAGGCTATTCAGATCATACCCTAGGCATTACTTGTCCTATCATGGCAGTAACTTTGGGTGCAAAGATCATTGAAAAGCATTTTACCTTAGATAAAACGATGAGCGGACCAGATCACAAAGCAAGCTTAGAGCCAAGCGAGTTAAAGGCGATGATACAAGCTATCAGGCAAGCTGAGCTTGCTCTTGGAAGTGGCTTAAAAGAATTAAGCCCTAGTGAGAAAGAAAATCTTAAAATCGCTAGAAAAAGCCTCGTTGCAAGCTGTGCAATCAAAAAAGGCGAAAAATTTAGCGAACAAAATCTTACGACAAAAAGACCGGCAAATGGCATTTGTGCTATGCGTTATGATGAGTTTTTAGGTAAAATCGCAAGCAAAGATTATCAAGCAGATGAGCTTATCGATGAGTAGGAGAAAAATTTGTGTCGTAAGTGCGACAAGGGCTGAATGGGGCTTGCTTAGAAATTTATGCAAAGAAATTAATGCCGATAAGGACTTAAAACTTCAGCTCATCGTTACAGCTGCTCATTTGAGTGCTGATTTTGGGCTAACTTATAAGGAAATAGAAAAAGAATTTAAGATCGATAAAAAAATTCCTATTTTGCTTGCAAGTGATGATAAGATCAGTATTTGCAAGGCTATGGGGCTTGGGTTTGTTTCTTTTAGCGAGGCTTTTGAGACTTTAAAGCCTGATATAGTCGTTATTTTGGGCGATCGCTATGAAATGCTTTGTGTGGCTAGCGTGTGTTTGATGATGAAAATTCCAATCGCTCATTTGTATGGCGGAGAGCTTACTTTGGGTGCGATTGATGATAGTATAAGGCATGCGATAAGCAAAATGGCTAGTCTTCATTTTGCGGGTGCAAATGAGTATAAAAATAGGGTTTTGCAGCTTGGCGAAGAGCCTTGGCGTGTCTTTAATGTAGGCAGTTTAGGTGGCGAAAATATCCAAAAATTAAAACTTTTGAGCAAAAAAGAGCTTGAGCGTGAGCTTGAGTTTAAATTTGATAAAAAGATTTATCTTATCACCTATCACCCTGAAACTCTTACTTCAAGTTCTTTGCAAAAAGAAGTTAAAAGCTTGCTTCAAAGTCTTGATAAATTTAAAAGCTCAAGCCTGATTTTTACCAAGGCAAATGCCGATGAAAACGGCATTTTTATCAATGAGGCTTTAAAAGTGTATTGTGATAAAAATCCTCACAAAGCAAAGCTTTTTGATAGTCTTGGAACGCTTAAATACCTAAGCCTTATGAAAATTACTAACGCAGTCGTTGGAAACAGCTCAAGTGGGCTTATAGAAACGCCTTTTTTTAAGACGCCTTGCATTAACATAGGATCACGCCAAAATGGGCGTTTAAGAGCAGCTAATATCATCGATGTGAGTATGTCAAATTTGCAAAAAGGCTTTGAAAGGCTTGAGAGTAAGGAATTTAAAGAGTCTTTAAAAACGATGAAAAATCCTTTTGAGAGCAAAAATCCAAGTTTTGAAATTAAACAAAGGCTTAAAAATGCCGATTTAAGCGTGCTAATAAATAAAAATTTTGTGGATTTAAGGAGTGGGTATGAACATTGATAAGCTCAAATTAAAAGAAAACTCCACGATCAAAGAAGCACTAAAGGTTCTTGGCAAGGAAAGAGTGAGAATTGCTTTGGTTGTTGATGATAAAGATAGTTTGCTTGGGGTTTTAACTGATTCTGATGTAAGAAAGGCTTTGCTTGAGGGCTATGAACTTCACTCATCTTTGCAAAATATTTATACAAAAAATCCAAAAACAATCACCCCAAGCACAAATCGAAACGAAATTTTAGCCCTTGCTTCTAAATATGATATTTATGATTTTCCTGTTGTTGATGAAGATAATAGGGTGCTTAAAATACTTAGTGTTTCAAAGATTTTAGAAAAAAAGAGCAAAACAAATAAAATCGTCTTAATGCTTGGTGGTCTTGGAACGCGTCTAGCTCCTTTAACCAAAGACACACCAAAACCTATGCTTAAAGTTGGCTCAAAGCCCATTTTACAAACCATAGTGGAAAGATTTGCAAAACAGGGCTTTTATCATTTTATTTTTTGTGTCAATTATAAAAGTGAGATCATTAAGGAGTATTTTAAGGACGGAGCTGATTTTGGTGTCAAGATAGAATATATCAAAGAACAAAAGCGTCTTGGTACAGCCGGAGCATTATCCTTGCTCAAGCAAAATGAGCTTAGCCCTGATGAGAGCTTTTTTGTGATGAATGGAGATATTTTAACCGAGCTTGATTTTGCCTCTATCTTGAAACAACACAAAAGAACACAAAGCCTAGCAACGATGTGTGTGAGGGAATTTAGCTATCAAATTCCTTATGGGGTTGTAAAATGCGAGGATAATAAAATTTTGGATATAGAAGAAAAACCAACCTTTAGTTTTTTGGTTAGTGCTGGAATTTATGTGTTAGAGCCTGAGGCTTTAAAATTTTTAAAAGAAAATGAATACCTTGATATGCCTGATTTATTTTCCTTACTTTTGAAACAAAAAGCGAGAATTAGTAACTATGAGATCAAGGATTATTGGATCGATATAGGCAGAATTGATGAGTATAAAAGGGCAAATGATGAATTCGAAAGCTAAAGCCCTAATCATCGGCTTTGGAAGCATAGGTAAAAAGCATTTTTTAGCCTTAAAAGAGCTTGGTTTTGAAGTAAGCGTGCTTTCAAAAAGTGCTGATGAGAGCTTGTTTGAAGAATTTGGCTCTTTTGAAATTTACCGCTTTTTTGAGGAGTGCGATTTAAGCCGCTTTGATTATTTCATCATCGCAAATATCACTACAAAGCACTTTGAAACCCTTAAAAAGCTTGATAGCTTGGTAAAAGATAAGATCATTCTTGTGGAAAAACCTTTGTTTGAAAGCTATAAAAGCTTAAATTTGCAAAATAAAGTCTTTGTGGCTTATTTGCTAAGATTTAACCCCATTTTGCAAAAGCTTAAAGAACTTTGCGTAAATTTAAGCATTTATAATGCTAGTATAGTTTGCAAATCTTACTTGCCTTGGTGGCGTAAAGGTGATTATAAGCAAAATTATAGTGCAAAAAAAGAGCTTGGAGGCGGAGTTTTGCTTGATTTATCGCATGAGCTTGATTATGCGATGTGGCTTTTTGGGGATTTAAACTTAATTTTTTCAAAAAATGCTACAATTTCAGAGCTTGAAATCACAAGCGATGACTTTGCTTTTTTATGTTTTGAGAGTAAAAAGGCTTTTGTGAGCATTAGCCTTGATTGTTTTTGTAAATTTAATGAAAGAAAGATTATTATCGACTCTAAAGAATGTTCGATAAAGGCTGATTTGATAGGAAATTTCATTGAAATTTATGATGTGAAGCAAAAATGCTTGAGATTTGACTTTGAGGCAAATACCTTGCTTACGCTTAAGGCTTTGCACAAAGGCGTTTTAAATAATGACAAAAACACGCCAAGCCTAGATCAAGCCTTAAAGCTTTTAAAGATATGTGATAAGATCAAAAAGGAAAATCAAAGATGAAAAATGTTTTATGCACCATTTGTGCAAGAGGCGGAAGTAAGGGCGTTAAAAACAAAAATATTAGAAAAATAAATGGCTTAGAAATGATTGCTTATAGTATCATTCAAGCTAGAAATTCAAAGCTTTTTGAACATATAGTAATCAGCACAGATAGCGATGAAATCGCAAGCGTAGCACAAAAATACGGCGCTGAGGTTTTTTTCAAAAGAAAGGCAGAACTTGCTACTGATAATGCTGCAAAAGTGCCCGTTATGCGTGATGCTTTGCTAAGAAGCGAGGAGCATTTTAATACTCAGTTTGATATTTTAATCGATCTTGATGCAAGTGCACCTCTTAGAAGTAGCAAGGACATTTGCAAGGCTTATGAGCTTTTTATCAAGGAGGGCAAGGAAAATTTGATCACAGCAGTTCCCTCAAGACGCAATCCTTATTTTAATCTCATCGAAGTGCAAAATGGGGTCGTTGAAAGATCTAAGATCAGCGATTTTACCACGCGTCAAAGTGCGCCAAAATGCTATGATATGAATGCGAGTATTTATATTTTTACAAGAAAAAGACTACTTCTTGAAGATAGCGTTTTTGGAGCTAAAACAAGTCTTTATGTGATGAGCGAAGATACTGCTTTTGATGTGGATAGTGAGCTTGATTTTGACTTAGTTGAGTTTTTGATAAAAAGAAAAAATTTAGAGCAAAAGGATTTTTAATGCACGCACTTTTAGAAAATAAACTCATCGTTGTAGCAGGAGCTTGCGGCAGGATAGGCAAGGCTTTATGCAAAAAGATCTTAGCAAGTGCTGGGGAGGTGGTTTTAGCAGATATTAATGAAGAAAAAATGAAAGAATTTGCAAAAGAGCTTGAAACTGAGTTTAAAAAAGAAGTTTTTTTTGTAAAAATGGACATTTGCTCAAGACGGAATTTGCAAGAAAATATAGAAAAAATAGCACTTAAATTTAAAAAAATTGACGCCTTTGTTAATTCTAGCTATCCTTTTGGCAAGGACTGGGGAAAGGTGCCTTATTATGAGCTTGAGTATGAGCAAATTTGTGAGAGTTTGAATTTGCATTTGGGTGGCTTTATGCTCGCAGCACAAGAATTTGTGAGATTTTTTAAAAAGCAAGGTTATGGAAATATCATCAATCTTAGCTCTATCATGGGTGTTTATGCGCCTAAATTTGAAAATTACGCGGGAACTTCCATGCAAAGTAGCCTTGAATACAGCGTGATCAAAGCAGGGATTAATCACCTTGGCGTATGGCTTGCAAAAGAACTTTTTAACACTAATATAAGAGTTAATACCTTAGTAAGTGGTGGAATTTTGGACAATCAACCAGAAATTTTTTTGCAAGCATACAGAAAATGTTGTGCGAGCAAAGGTATGCTAGAAGCTCATGATGTGTGTGGGGCTTTGGTATTTTTGCTCAGTGATGAGAGTAAATTTATAACAGGGCAAAGTTTGGTGGTTGCTGATGGTTGGGGGCTTTAATGCAAAATAACGAGCTTTTTTTAAAAAATACTCAGGCTTTGTTTGAAGTCGATCAAGTGCTTGCTTATGAGCTTAGGAGTTTGCATGCTTGTCAAAGATTTGGTTTAGATGAAAATTTAAATATCTTTGATAAAAAAACGCAAAGCTTTGTGTATCAGGATATGAGTAAGGATATACAAGAAAATTATCTTTTTTTTAAGCAAAATTATGAAAAATATCCGGTTTTGTTTTTTTATGGCTTTGGAAATGGTATGCTAATAAAGCTTTTGCTTGAAAATGATAAACACAAACATATCATCATTTTTGAGCCCGAGCTTGAAATTTTATATCTTGCTTTTCATTTATTTGATTTTACGCACAATTTAAGCAAGGAAAGATTGATTATTTTTTATACAAAGAGCCTAAATTCAGCACAGCTTAATACGCTTTTTCAGTATAAAGATATAGCAACTTCGGTAAAAACTTATAATTTTAACTTGCAAAGCGAGTTTTATAATAAGGCATATTTTGACGAACTTAATCAAATCAATGCCCAGATCATTCATGAAATAAAATACTCAGTTTTGGGCAAGGGAAATGATCCTGTTGATTCTATAGTGGGTATAAAACAAGCCTTGCAAAATTTGCCTACAATGTTAGCTCATGGGGTTTTTCAAGATTTTCTAAAGCAAAGAAAGGGCAAGGTAAAAAATGCCATCATCGTTGCTACTGGACCAAGTCTTGCAAAACAACTTCCCTTACTTAAAGAATATCAAGATAGAGCAACTATCTTTTGTGCTGATTCTTCTTATGAAATTTTATATAAACATAATATAAAACCTGATTATGTTTTATCATTAGAAAGGATTGATTTTAGTTCAGAGTTTTTTAACAATGACTTTGGGGAATTTGATAAGGGGATTTTATTTATAGTTTCTTCCTTAGTTCATGAAAATACGCTTTCATATTTTGAAAAAACTCACAGGGATTTTATGCTTGTTTTAAGACCACTGCCTTTTTCCTTACAGCTTGAATTACCTAAATTTGGGTATTTAGGAACAGGACATAGTGTTGCTAATATGGCTTATGAGTTAGCTGGGGCTTTAAGACATGAAAATATCATTTTGATAGGACAAGATTTAGCTTATGGTAAAGACGGAGTGTCTCATACTGATGATTTTAGGTATCTTGAAGATCATAAGCAAGACTATGAAAAACATAAGGGAAGATTTACCACTGTAGCTTATGGAGGGGAAGGTTTTGTTGAAAGTTCTGATGTTTGGACACTTTTTAGGCAGTCTTTTGAAAGAGATATAAACATTGTAAAAAATATGCTTAAAATCAATACCTACAACTGTACAGAAGGTGGTGCAAGGATAGGGGGAACTTTGGAAAAGCCTTTTAAAGAAGTATGCGAAAGTCTTTTGGTTCAAAAAATAGATAAATTTCTTTATCAAGCTCCTACCTTGAACGAACATCAAAGAAATAAGGAGCTTAAAAAAATAAAGCAAAAACTTGAAAATAATGTCAAAAAGTTAAAAAAATTTAGCCAAGATTGCCTTAAAGAGCTTGACAAGGTTGCAAAGCTTTTGGAAGTTTCAAATGTAGAGGATTTCGATATAAAAGAAGCACTTAAATCCAAACAAGCCCTTATGATTTTAAAAGAAAAGCTAAGGGCTAAGAATTTACATAGTGAAGCTCTTGCTACGCCTTTGTTTCATAATGATTGTGAGCTTGTTAGGATTGAAACCATGTCCTCAGGTTCGCAACAAGAACAAGTTCAACAGCTCATCACTTGGCTTGATACACAGCAGCATTGGTTTCATGATATACTACTTTATACAAACGCTCAACAAAAAGCTATTGAAGAAAGTATAGAAAAATGGTAAAATTTAAATAAAGGAGAAGTGATGATAAAAACAGATATTTTTGAAAAAAATATAGAAGTGATGAGTGGAGAAAGATATATAAATTTAAAAGAAAAGCTTTTGAGCATCAAAGCCCCGAAAAATTTTTCTTATCAGTTTAGTAAGGACAAAGATCCTTTAAATACCAATATCATAAGAAGAGATAAAAAAGAACTTTACAAAGAACCTTTAAAAGAGCTTGAAGAAAAAATCAAATCTTTTAAAACGGAGTATGCAAAATATCCTTCTTTATTTTTTTATGGGATAGGAAATGGGGTTTTGTTTAAGGTTTTGCTTCAAAATCAAGCTTTTAAACGCATTATTGTTTTTGAAAATGAAGTAGAACTCATTTATCTTGTTTTAAATATGATTGATTTTAGCGAGGATATATCAAAGGCAAGGCTAATCATCATTGATGCAAATGAGTATTCTTATGTTAAAGCAAATTATATTTTTAGAATGCCTGAAATAGAGCTTTTTTTTAAGCTTTATTTTTTGCATACAACTTGTGATTTTTATCAGGATAATTACAAGGATATCATCAAAGAAATCAATTCTTATAATCTTGAGGCAATGAAATCAATAGCCTTAATGCATGGTAATGATCCAGCTGATGCCTTGCAGGGCATTGAGCAATATGTGTTAAATTTACCTTTTATGATCTCTCACATAAGTATCAAACACCTTTTAGAAAAAAGAAAGGTAAAAGATGGTGCTGCCATCATCGTTGCTACTGGACCAAGTCTTGCAAAACAACTTCCCTTACTTAAAGAATATCAAGATAGAGCAACTATCTTTTGCGCTGATTCTTCTTATGAAATTTTATATAAGTATGGTATAAAACCTGATTATGTTTTATCATTAGAAAGAGCGGAAATCACTTCAGAGTTTTTTAACAATGACTTTGGGGAATTTGATAAGGATATCATCTTTATACTTTTTTCTTTAACTCACCCAAATTCTATTAAATATCTTGAAAAAAATAAAAGATCTTATATACTTACGCAAAGAAGTTTACCCTTTGCTAGATATATGAAACTTGATGATTTTGGATATTTTGGTGGAGGAATGAGCGTAGCTAATATGGCTTATGAAGTAGCCTCAGCATTAGGCTATACAAAAATTTGTTTAGTAGGACAAGATCTTGCTTATGGCAAAGATGGGGCTTCTCATGTAAAAGAATATAGAAATCCTTTTTTGCATGAAGGACATTATGAAAGACATAAGGGTAGATTTACCACCACGGCTTATGGTGGAGATGGCTTTGTGGAAAGTTCTGAGGTTTGGACACTTTTTAGGCAAATTTTTGAAAATTTCATAGAAAGAGATAAACGAAGGATTAGTACTTATAATTGTACGGAGGGTGGTGCAAGGATTCATGGGAGTATAGAAATGCCTTTTAAAGAAGCTTGCGAAACATTTTTTAGTAAGCCCTTAAAAAAACCCTTTAAAAAACTTACACGAGTGAGCATGAAACAAAGAGATAAATATATGCTTGATGCCTATAAAAAACTTAAAAAAGGTATGTCTCAAACACAAAAGATGATCAAAGAGTGTAAAAAAATACTCAAGCAAATTCATAATCTTACAAGTGGAAAGCAACATGAAACGCCACTAGAACTTTGCGAAAGAATAGATAGCGTTAGAGAATTAATAGAAAGTAAAAAAGGTTTTTTTGTTCACGAAATTTTATCTCCTTCGTTATTTCACCAAGATTCCCAGCTTACTCCTTTGTATGTGAAAAATATCAGCAACGAAGGTGAGCAACAAAATAAGCTTGTCGCATGGATTTTTGCTCATGAGGCTTGGCTTGAAGAGATTATTAATCTTTCTCAAGTGATGATTTCAAGGATAAAATATGATATTATCCCCTTGCAAGATAGGCTAGAAAAAAGAAATTTGTTGTAAGATAAAAAGCCCTTATTTATAAGAGAATTTAAGCATAAATTTTTTACTTCAATGCTACAATAATGCTTTTATAATCAAGGGGCTTTTATGGATATTTTTAAACTCGAACAAAACAAAACCAGCGTTAAAACCGAGCTTATAGCAGGGCTTGGAACTTTTTTGACAATGATTTATATCATTCCTGTAAATTCAAATATCATGTCAAATGCAGGTATGCCAATTGATGCTTTGATCGTGGCTACTGCTTTAGTTACTCTTATAGCTTGCATGTTTAATGCCTTTTATGCAAATACTCCTGTTGCCATGAGTGTTGGAATGGGAATGAATGCGTATTTTGCTTTTAGTGTTTGTTTGGGAAGTGGCATTGCATGGCAGAGTGCCTTGGGTGCTGTTTTTATATCAGGAGCTATTTTTTTATGTCTTGCCTTTACAAATTTTAGGGTTTGGGTGATTAAGAGTATCCCTTTAGATCTAAGGCTTGCTATTTGTGCTGGTATTGGTGCGTTTATAGCCTTTTTGGGCTTAAAAGAAATGGGTGTTATCGTTTATAATGAAGCCACTCTTGTAGGACTTGGAAATTTAGCAAGTGCCAAGGTGCTATTTGGACTTTTTAGTTTTATTTTGATCTTGCTTTTTTGGACACTAAAGATCAAGGCAGCTTTTATCTTAGCAGTGCTTATATCTTCTTTAGTTGCTTGGATTTTTGGTATTGGTGGGGCTACTTTTCCAAAAGAGCTTGTTTCTTTACCAAATTTTAGCTCGGTCGATGGTTTGGGTGCTATTTTTTTACAACTTGATATAGCTTCAGCCTTAAATTTAGCGATGATACCAGTTATTTTAACCTTTTTCATCACTCAGCTTTTTGATAGTATAGGAACGATAACAGGCGTTGGGGCAAGAGGAAAAATTTTTGAAGGAGAAGAAGGAGAAAAAAAGCTTGGCAGAACACTCATTAGCGATGCAAGTGCTTCAAGTGTGGGTGCTTTGGTGGGAACTTCAACCGTTACAGCCTTTGTAGAAAGCACAACAGGGGTAGAAAGTGGAGGAAGAACAGGGCTTACAACCTTAGTCGTGGCACTTTGCTTTGGACTTTGTTTGTTTTTTTTGCCTTTGTTTAAGGCTATTCCGGCAAATGCAATTTACCCTGTTTTAGTTATGGTGGGTATCTTGATGTTTATGGAAGTAAGAAATATCAATTTTAAAGATCCAAGCATAGCTGTAGCAACCTTTTTCATCATCATCATGATGCCCTTTACTTACTCGATTACAACAGGTTTTGCCTTTGGTTTTGTAAGTTACTTGCTCATGCGTATTTTTAGCAAAGAATTAAACCAAATTTCTTTGGGAATTTGGGTTTTGAGCTTGATTTCTTTAGCAATTTTCGTGCTTAAATTTATTTGATATGGAGTAAAAATGAGATTTTATAGTTTTGATGAGTTTGTGGGCGATACTCAGTTTTTAGCAAGAAATATCAAGCAAGAATTTGATCCTGAAGTGATTTTAGCCATTGCTAGAGGGGGTATGAGTTTAGGACATTCTTTAAGCGTGGCACTTAATAACCGCAATCTTTTTTCCTTAAATTCCATTCATTATGAAGATACAAACAAACTTGATAGCATTAAAATCTTTAATATCCCTGATTTGCATGATTACAAAAAGGTCTTGCTTGTTGATGATATCATTGATAGTGGCGAAACAATTAGCGAGATTAAAAAGCTCCTGCTTGAAAAATTCCCTCATCTTGATCTTAAAATCGCAAGTATTTTTTATAAAAGTAAAGCCTTGCTTATCCCAGAATTTAAGGTAAAAGAAGCCCTTGAATGGGTGGATTTTTTCTGGGATATTAAAATTGATTAAATAAAAATGAAGTATAATTTGGACTATAAATTTTGAAGATAAGAATTTGCTTGTTGCTTTTTTTATGCCTAAGTGTAAGCTTGTGCGATGAATTTGATGACTTTGAAGCAGAATTTGAAGAATTTAAGGTTAATGATCCCTTATCAGGATACAATAAAATGATGACAAGCTTTAATATAGGCTTTTATAGCTATGTAGCAAGACCGGCGATTAAATCTTATAATTTTATCACACCACAATTTTTACGCACAGGAGTAAAAAATATCATGGGCAATCTTGCTATGCCTATGCGTGTAAGCTCTTTGCTCTTGCAGTTTAAATTTAAGGAAGTGGGTATAGAGTTTAAAAGATTTGGCGTAAATATGTTTTTTGGCTTTTTTGGGGTCATCGATGCGGCAAGTAACACAGGCATTGCCAAGTATCCGGCTGATTTTGGAACAGCCTTGGCACATTGGGGTGTTGGCAGTGGCTTTCATCTTGTTTTGCCTATACTTGGTCCTAGCAATCTTAGAGACACGCTTTCAATGCCTGTGAATTGGTATTTAGTCCCAACAGGCTATATAGAGCCATTTTATGTTAGTTTAGCTGTAAATTCTTATGTAGTGATGAATGAGCTGTCTTTTCAAACTGATACACTTGATGAGCTTTATTATAATACCCCAAATGTCTATCCTTTCTTGCGTGATGCTTATGAGCAAAGACGCATTGAAATGAGCAAATAAAAGGAGAAAAAATGAAAACTTTAGCATTTTTATGCGTCTTTGTGGTGGCTTCTTTTGCCCTAAAGCTTGAAAATATCTCAAGCACTATGCAAGAAAATATCGATAAAACCTTGCTGATACTAAAAAATACAAGCGGAGATAAAAGCAAGGCAGCAGGAAAAATTTTTGAGCTTTTTGATCCTATATTTGACTATAAGCTTATGGCTAAACTTTCTTTATCTAAACACTATGACAAGCTTAGCGAGGCTGAAAAAAAGCAATTTAGCGAGGCTTTTGAAGCCCAGCTTAAAAAAAGCTTCACTGATAAATTACATCTTTACAAGGATCAAACCCTAAAGATTGTCAAAGGAGAAAAAAATGACAAAGGCACGAGATATTTTTTAACAAGCGTGATGAGAATTGATGGGGAGGATAAATTTGTAGTGTTTAAATTTTATCAAAATCCCCAAAAAGACTGGCTCATTTATGATGTCGATGTTTTGGGCGTGAGCATTATACAAACTTATAGAACTCAGTTTGGCGATGTTTTGGAAAATGAGAATTTTCAAACCCTGTTAGAAAAAATCAAAGCCGTTAATTTTTATCAAAAATGATATTTTCAAAAATCCTTAAAATCCTCATAGCGTATAAAAAAACAAGTCTTTTTTTTACGCTTTTGTGTTGTATCATCTTAAGTAGCTTTGCTTTTAAGCTCTCAGTTGATGCAAGTGCTGAAAGCTTGCTTTTAGAAGATGATAAGGATTTGAAAATTTTTAGAGAGCTTAGCAAGCATTATAAAAGCGATAATTTCTTAATGCTAAGCTTTTCTCCTAAAGATCAAGACCCTTTTTCAAGGTCAAATTTAGAAAAACTTGCCTCTTTACACACAAATTTAGAACAAATTTCAGGCATTAATAGAATTTTAAGCCCTCTTAATGCTCCCTTGCTTAAAAGTAGCGATAATAAGGACTTAAAAGATTTACTTAAACATATCCCAACCCTAAAAGATGCGGATATAAATCTTACAAAAGCAAAATGGGAATTTACTAATAGCCCCTTTTATCAAGGTAATATCATTTCAAAAGATGGTAAAACTGCTGCTTTGATCATTTATCTTGAGCCTGATTTAAGATACACAGAGCTTATTTCTTTAAGAGATGAGGCAAAAGATGAAAATGAAAAAGCACATTTTCGCCTTCTTATCAAAAAACACCAAGAAGAGCAAAAACTTATAACAAGTAAGCTTTTGCAAGAGATCAAAACGCAGATGAAAGCTTATGAAAAAGAAGATATTGATCTTCATATCAGTGGGGTGAGTTTGATCGCTGATGATATGATTTCTTATATCAAAGATGATTTGCTTGTTTATGGTTTGAGTTTGATTTTGCTTTTAAGCCTTGCTTTATGGTGGTTTTTTAAGGCGTGGCGTTTTGTGATTTTGCCCTTATTTGTATGTCTTATTTCTTTAAGTAGTGCAAGTGGAATTTTTGCTTTATTTCATTTTCCTATCACGGTCATTTCTTCAAACTATGTAGCTTTAATGCTTATCATCTGCGTTTCTGTTATCATTCATCTTATTGCTCATTTTGTAGAACTTAGCCACAACTTTCCAAAAGCAAGCATCCAAAGACTTGTTTTAGCCACTCTTTTAGCCAAGGCTAAGCCTAGTTTTTATGCTATTTTAACCACAGCCATAGGCTTTTTAAGTTTGCTTTTTTCTGGCATTGAGCCTATCATTAAGCTTGGCATTATGATGAGTCTTGGTATAAGTGTGAGTTTGATTCTTTCGTATCTTTTCTTTGCAAGCATTTTACCTTGCTTAAAGCCAAGGGCGTATGCTTTAAGGAAATTTAATTTCAGCTTCTTAAGCTTTTGTGCAAATACAAGCTTAAAATACAAAAAAAGTATATATGTGATTTGCTTTTTTGCTGTTCTTTTAGCTCTTTTGGGTATTTCTAAACTTAAGGTTGAAAACTCTTTTGTAAATTATTTTAAAGATAGTAGCGAGATCAAACAAGGCTTGCTTGTTATTGATAAAAATTTAGGCGGGACCTTGCCCTTAGATCTTATCATTAAATTTAAGAAAAATGAAACAAAAACTCATTCAAATGATAGTTTTGAAGATGAATTTGAAGCCTTGTCAAGCAAAGAAACTTATTGGTTTGATTCTAGGAAAACAAGGATAGCTAAAAGGGTGCATGAATACCTTGTGCAAAAACGCTTTATCGGCTCAGTTTTAAGTCTTAATAGCCTACTTATCTTAGGAAAGGATATTAACGAGGGCAGGGATTTGGACGATTTCGCCCTTGCTTTTTTAAATGAAAACTTACCTCCTCATTTTAAGCAAGATTTGCTTTCTCCTTTTGTAAATATAGAAGAAAATGAGCTGAGATTTTCCATGCGTATCATTGATTCTGATAAAAATTTAAAAAGAGATGATTTTTTAAAAGAGTTAAATGAAGAGCTTAAAACGCTTTTAAAAGATGAAGAGCTTGATTTTAAGCTAACAGGAATCATGCTTTTATACAATAACATGCTTCAAAGCCTTTTTGCGTCGCAGTTTAATACCCTAGCCTTTGTGGTGCTTGTGATCTTTTCTTTATTTGTGGTGATTTTTAGAAGTTTTAGATATGCAAGTGCAGCAATTTTAGCAAATATCATACCTTTGAGTTTGGTTTTTGCCTTTATGGGATTTTTGGGCTTGCCTCTTGATCTCATGAGTATCACTATAGCTGCCATTGCTATAGGAATAGGCGTTGATGATGCCTTGCATTATGTATATCGCTTTAAAGAAGAGCTTAAAAAGCAAAGCCTAGAAAATGCCATTTTTACAACGCACAGATCCATAGGTTCAGCGATTTACTACACCACCTTTGCCATAGTTTTAGGCTTTAGCGTGATGATGAGTAGCAATTTTATCCCAACGATTTATTTTGGCGTTTTAACCATACTTGTTATGCTACTTTTGCTCTTGGGAAGCTTGTTTTTACTGCCTTGCTTTTTAAGCACTTTTTATAAAAAGGTTTAGTATTTATACAATTTTTATGTAGATTTACATGTATTCATTTTGTATTCATATAAATTTAAGTTAAGAGGTATTAGAATTATCTCATCTGTTTGTTATGGAAGTGAAATGAGTAAAAAAGAAAGAATTAAACTTGAAATTGATATACTTAAGGCTTTGATTTTAGCTTTTTTGACTGCCATTTTTGGTATTTTTGGATATTCTGTGATTAATTATCAAAGTATTGATTTGGTAAAGGCAGTGGCGATAATGCTTGGCATCATGGTGCTTTGCATTCTTTTATATATTTGTGCAAAAAAGGTTCTTAAAAATTTAAAAGATATTGAGGAGTTACAATGATAGGTATAATTTGTGCAATTATTGCTTTAAGTGCTTTTTTTGGTGCTTCTTTAATGATTTTAAAAATGATTGAAAGAACAAATGAAATTCAAAAATAAGCTTTCATTTTATACAATAAAAAGCCTCCTAGTTTTTTTAAATTCTTTTTTGATCTCATTTGCTTGTTTTAAAAAGATAAAAAATCCTCCCTTATACCAAGTTTTGCAAGCTTTCAAAAAGGCATTTCCAAGTTGATAGGAAAGATGATTTTCAAGTTTTAAAGCATTTTGATAATCCTTACAAAGCTCTAAAGGTGGCATGGCTAAATTTGGATTATAAAAAATTCTTTGCTGATATATCTTTTCGAGCTGTTTATGTTTTAGTGCTATTTTGATAAGTAAAAATGGCAGTTTAAAAGATTTTTGATTTCGTATAAGACAAGCTCCAAGTTCATAAGCAAGACTTGTTTTTATCCTAAATCTTGCATTACTCATTCTAGGATCGATCAAATTTAAAAGCTCATTTTCTAAGGCTTGCAACTGAAGTTTTTTAAACTCTTTTTTAAAACAAGGTGTTTTTAAAGCCATATCCCACCAAAGTTTGATATGAGTATTTTGTAAATTTAAGGTATTTGCCAAAAAGCTATTCCAAGGCTTTTTGTCTGTATAATGAATGATTTTTATATCTTTTAAAGCCTCATCACATTCTTTTTGCGTGTAAAAAGTTTGGGTTTTAAAATTGATATGTTGCAAAAAATTGTATTTAAAAGAAAGAATTTTCAAATCCTTTTTATCACACAACACAGCATTAAAAGCACCTTGATCATGGATATCAACCACATAGTCTTTGAGTAATAAAAAAATCTTTTCTTCTATATTTTCAAGTCTAAATTTGTTTAAATTAATAAACAAAAAGCCAGCATTAAAATAAGTCTTATCAAGCCTTAAAATATAGTCTTTACTTGGATCTTTTTTGTGTAAAATCTTTTGTGTGTTTAAACTCTTTTTATCCAGCACACAAGCTAAAATCTTATCTTCTAAATTTAGCTCAAAAAGCTCTCTTATATCGCCCACACAAAGCATATCAGTATCCAAATAAAGACAAGTTTTTATATGACTTGGCAAGATAGAAGCGATTTTAAGCTTAAAATAAGTAGCGTGATTTAGTCCCTCGCCAAAGGTTTGAAACTGAGAAAAATCCTCTTTTATAGTATAATTTGAAAGTTCGCAAGGATAAATTTCATTTAATTTAGCTCTAAGTTTATCTAGTTTTTTAAGATTTTTTTCACTTATAAAATCACTGATGATATGAAAATGAAATTTCTGGCTTAAAGCCCCCCCCCCCTTGTGTGTTTTTTATAATGCTTGTCATTAAAACGGCTGTAAATTTAATGTATTTATCATCGGCTACAAAGACTATATCAAAGTTCATTTAAAATCCTTTCACATTTCTTTCTTGGCTCATTATCCTTGTAAATAGGACGACCAACCACGATAAAATCAGCATTTTCTTGCTTTGCCCTTTGAATGTCAGCCACTCTTTTTTGATCATCGCTTTCTTCTTTGAAAGGGCGAATTCCAGGCGTTAAGGTAAGAAAATTTTGATTTGTAGCATTTTTGATAAGCTTGCTTTCAAAAACCGAGCAAACCATTCCATCAAGCGAACTTTCAAAGCAAATTTTGCTAAAATTTTCCACCGCTTCTTTTAAATTCTGCTTGTAAATTTGATGAAAACCTTGCTCATCAAAGCTAGTAAGTGCCGAAACTCCAAGCACCAAAGGGCGACTTTTAAGTGTGTTTAGTCTTTGCATGCAGATTTTAAGTGCTATTTCTCCGGCACTTGCGTGAAGATTGATCATATCAACACCAAATTTAGCAAGCTCTTCGCAAGCATCAGCCATGGTATTTGGGATATCATAAAGCTTAAGATCTAAAAAAATCCTAAAATCACCGATTTTCTTAAGCTCCTCAATAAAAGCAAAACCCTCCCTATAAAAAGCACGCATGCCAACCTTAAGCCACAAATCAAGCCCTCTTAACTCGCTTGCAAGCTTCAAACACTCTTCTTTGCTTGCTAGATCAAGTGCTACGCAAAGCTTCATTTTAAGTCCTTTTGAAGTGCGTCAAGCACAGCATTGATGAGTTTTGATGAGTTTTCATTGCCAAGTTCTTTGCCAAGTTCTACGGCTTCATTGATGATGATAGCCTTTTGCGTGTCGCTAAAACAAAGCTCATAAGCACTTAGCCTTAAAATCATCAGCTCAGTTTTGCTTAGCCTTTCAAATTCTTTTAAATTCGCACTCAAAAGCTCATCAAGCCTTGCTAAATTCTCACAAACGCCCTTATAAAGCTCCAAAGCAAAGTTTTTTTGCTCATTGCGAATTTTTTTTTCTTCTAAAAACTCATCTATAAACTGCGTGTTTTCTTCATTCATCTCATTTGCGTAAAGTAAGGACACAACGCAAGTTCTTACCTGATGACGCGTCGCCATTTTAAGCTTTCAAATTCAGTTTTAAATTTAGAATTTCAATCAAAGTTGTCATAGCCTCAAAGCCCTTATTTCCAGCCTTGCTACCAGCTCGTTCTATGGCTTGTTCTATGGTGTCTGTGGTTAAAACTCCAAAACTTACAGGCACATTGTGTGCTAAGCTCACATTTGCAATGCCCTTAGTCGTCTCAGCTGAAACATAGTCAAAATGAGGCGTTGAGCCGCGGATCACAGCACCCAAGCAACAAATTGCGTCAAATTTCTTACTCTCAATGGCTGTTTTTAAGACAAAAGGAAGCTCAAAAGCACCCGGCACTAAAATGAGGCTTAAATTTTCTTCCTTGCCTCCATGTCTTAAAAAAGCATCTTTAGCTCCTTCTACTAAGCGATCGGTAATGATGTGATTAAACCTTGCATTGATAATGGCAATTTTTTCGCTACCTTTTAAATTTAATTTTCCCTCTATGATTTTCATTTTTATTCCTTTATGCTTTCTTGAATTTTTAAAATTTGTTCGACACTTGCCTTAAGTCTTGCTGGGGTGAGTTGATTTGGTCCATCGCAAAGTGCTTCGCAAGGATTTACATGCGTTTCAAAGAAAAAGCCATCAACGCCAACCGCAGCAGCAGCCCTTGCTAAAGGCTCGATAAATTCGCTTTTTCCTCCACTTTTCCCCCCTGCAGCACCGGGCATTTGCACGCTGTGAGTTGCATCAAAGATCACCGGAGCAAACTCACGCATAATGACAAGGCTTCTCATATCAACGACTAAATTTCCATAGCCAAAGCTAGCCCCACGCTCAGTTACAAAAACGCCGTTTTTCAAAGCCACCTCAAAGCCCTCATCTTTCACGCCTCTTGTTTCAAGCACCTTTTTAACGCTATATTTGATATCGGCAGGATTTAAAAACTGACCCTTTTTGATATTAACCTGAGCCTTTGTTTTTGCAGCTGCTACAAGCAAGTCTGTTTGCCTGCACAAAAAGGCTGGAATTTGCATCATATCAGCTACTTGTGCTACGGGTGTAGCTTGGGTGCTTTCGTGAATGTCGGTTAGAATTTTCATGTTAAATTCATCTTTTACAGCCTGTAAAATCTTAAGCCCCTCATCAAGTCCGGGTCCTCTAAAAGAGCTTATGCTGGTGCGATTTGCCTTATCAAAGCTTGATTTAAAATAAAAATCTATCCTTTCATCTTGTGCCAAGCTTTTAAGCTCGTTTGCTACTTTAAAAACAAGTTCTTTGCTCTCAATCACGCAAGGTCCTGCGATCAAAATCATTTTTTTCATTTATTTTCCTTTTTGTTTTTTCACTAAAATCAATCCGCCAAATACTATGCCAATTATACCGATAAAAACCATAGCACTTGGTAAATCATCGCCCAAAATTATACCCAAAATAAGAGAAAAAACTACATCCAAATAGCTTACCCCAGCCACAACCCCAGCTTGTTTTGCCACACCATAAGCCTTGGTAACATGAATTTGATAAATTGTGCCAAAACAGCCCATAACAGCGATCAAAAACCATGCTTTTAAACTTGGCATAACAAAGGGAGTAAAGAGAAAATCAAGACTTGGTGGAGAGTAAAATTCCCCTATGATCATCGATAAGGCTGGAAGTAAGGTCCCAATCAAGATAAAAGAAAAGGCTATAAGCTCTGTAGCATAGTACTTTCGAAGCTGACGCACGCTAGTAAGAGCAAGTGCGGCTAAAAACCCACTTAAAACACCAAGAGAAGAGTTTTTAAAATCAAAGCCTGTGTGCGAGTGTGTATCTGCCCAAGGTTGAGAGACTAAAAGCACGCCTAAAAAGGCGATTAAAATCCCAAAAATACCTTTTAAGCCTATATTTTCTTTAAAAATAAAAAAGGCTATGAT
Source organism: Campylobacter sp. MIT 99-7217 (assembly GCF_006864365.1). Taxonomy (NCBI): domain Bacteria; kingdom Pseudomonadati; phylum Campylobacterota; class Epsilonproteobacteria; order Campylobacterales; family Campylobacteraceae; genus Campylobacter; species Campylobacter sp. MIT 99-7217. The sequence goes on along the minus strand of NZ_QHLJ01000002.1, from coordinate 164,317 downwards.
CGTAATAAAAATTGGTGAGGTTTTTTGAAAAGCAAATGCCCCTCCAAGTGAGATATTTGAAACATTATAGAAAAAAAGATATAAAGAAAGAGCTCCTGTTATCCCTCTAAAAATGAGAAGCCATAGGTGTTTACCTTCTTTATGTATCTTGATTTTTTTGAGTATATAAAGCATAAAAATAACCCCAATGGCATTTCTAAAAAACATGATCTCAACTGATGAAAGCTCATCGCCCAAAAGCTTGGCACAAGCTCCAACTAGAGTAAAATCTAAGCAGGCTATGATCATAAAATACACACCAAGATTGTGTTTGATTATCCTTAACATTGTTTTCTCTTTAATTTTTAAAAGGGATTGTACTTAATTTATCTTTTAAAATGAGTTAAAATAAAAGAAATTTTTAAAATATTCTCAGTGATGAAGTGGGTTAAAGAATAGTCTTTTCTAGTCCAAATTTATTACTAATAGTAACATTAAAATTATTTTATTATACAAAATTACACATTTTCAAAGAAAAAATATTATAGAATATCTCTTTAGTAAAACATTTTAAGGAGAAATCAAAGTGAAAGTAGATTTAAATAGCGATCTAGGAGAGGCTTTTAGTATCTATAAAATGGGAATGGACGATGAGATATTGCAATTTGTAAGCTCTGCAAATGTGGCTTGTGGTTTTCATGCAGGAGATCCTTGTGTTATGGCAAAGACCTTAGAATTAGCTAAAAAATATGGTGTTTGCATAGGAGCTCACCCTTCTTATCCTGATTTGTTAGGTTTTGGAAGACGCAACATGTATATAAGCTTTGAGGAGGCGAAGAATTACATTTTGTATCAGCTTGGGGCTTTATATGCTTTTGCCAAAGCAAATAAGATGAAAATTTCTCATCTTAAGTTACATGGTGCATTTTATAATATGGCTAATTTTGATGAAAATTTATCCTTAGCTCTTTGTGAAAGTATAGCAGAATTTGATGACAATATTATCATCATGGGACTAAGCGGTTCTTTAATGGGAGAAATCGCTAAAAAAAAGGGTCTTAGATATGCTAATGAAGTCTTTGCAGATAGGGCATATAATGATGATGTCACCTTGGTTTCAAGAAAATTAGCAGGTGCTGTGATTGAAGATGAAGATGAGGCTATTGAGCGTGTTGTTGCAATGATTAAAGATCATAAGACAACAAGCATTAATGGCAAGGAAATTGATCTTGAGGTTGATAGCATTTGTGTTCATGGAGATAATGTCAAGGCTTTAAATTTTGTAAAAAGAATTCGAAAAACGCTTGAACAAGAGGGTATAAAAATCTGCCCTCTTGAAGAACTTGTGTGATTAAAGGGAGAAAAAATGAATAAAACAGCTTTACTTGGCGCAGCTTTTTTGATGGCAACCTCAGCCATAGGACCCGGTTTTTTAACGCAAACAGCAACTTTTACCGAGCAGTTGCTTGCAAGTTTTGGCTTTGTGATCCTTGTTTCTATCATACTTGATATAGGGGCTCAGTTAAATATTTGGAGGATTATTGCTGTTGCAAAGAAGAGGGGTCAAGATATAGCTAATGAGGTTTTTCCTTATCTTGGCTATGTTTTAGCCCTTTTGATAGCTGCTGGAGGCTTTATTTTTAATATGGGAAATATAGCAGGAGCGTCTTTGGGTTTGAGTCTTGTTTTTGATTTGCCTATAGTTTATGCAGCTATTATCAGCACAGTTTTAGCTGTTGGGATCTTTATATTCAAAAGAGCTATGGAATTTATGGATAAATTCATTGTTTTAGCTGGTTTTGTGATGATTATACTTACAGCTTATGTGGCTGTTGTAAGTGAACCTCCTATGTTTGAGGCTTTTAAACAAAGTTTTGTGCCTATGAAGATCGATACTATAGCTATAGTTACTTTGGTGGGAGGCACTGTTGGTGGATATATAGTTTTTTCAGGTGCACACCGCTTAGTTGATGCAAATCTTACAGGAGAGTCAAATTTAAAACAAGTCAATAAGGCTGCTATTAGTGGTATCATAGTAACGGGCATTATGAGAGTGGTTTTATTTTTGGCTGTTTTAGGAGTGGTAAGTCAGGGCTTTACTTTGGATAAGTCAAATCCAGCAGCTTCTGTATTTCACTATGCTTTAGGGGATTTGGGACTTAAATTCTTTGGAGTAGTACTTTGGTGTGCAGGTATTTCTTCTGTTATAGGTGTAGCGTATACTTCTGTTTCTTTTATCCGTTCTTTCCATAGACTTTTTGAGAATTATAACCGCTTTGTTGTTATAGTTTTTATTTGTGTTTCTAGCCTTGTTTTCATCGTGCTTGGAAAGTCTCCAGCTGAGCTTTTGATCCTAGCTGGGACGATTAATGGTTGGATTTTGCCTGTAAGTTTAGTGATCATGATCATAGCAGCACATAAAAAGAGTATAGTAGGAGATTATAAACATCCTTTGTGGATGAGTGTTTTTGGTCTTATAATCGTTGTTTTAATGTCTTATTTGGCTGTACTTACCATGATAAGGATTTTTGGTGTTTGAGGTTCATTATAACAGCACAACTTCTCTTTTGCTTTTGTTTAAGCAAGAGATTTCAAATGAAATTAATGCTGAAGTTTTGGCTATGCAAGAGCGTATTCAAAAGGCTATAAAGGAAAATGAAATTTATGGTATTGAAGAAATTGTTAGTGCTTATGCGAGCTTGCTTATTTACTTTGATCCTTGTAAATTGAGCTTAGAAAGGCTGAGTATTTTTTTAGAACATATAAAACATGAAAAAATATTCTTAAACACTCAGCCTAGTCTATGTTTAGAGCTTCCTCTTTGTTATGATGAGGAATTTGGGCTTGATTTGCAAAGTGTTTGTATGCATACGAAATGTTCCAAAGAAGAGCTTATCAGCTTACATACAAAGCCTTTTTACAGGGTTTTTATGCTTGGATTTATGGCTGGTTTTGCGTATTTAGGAGGACTTGATAAGAGGCTTTTTACTCCAAGACTTTCTTCTCCTCGCCTAAAAATTGAAGCAGGAAGTGTGGGTATTGCTGATAAACAAACAGGAATTTATCCTATTTCAAGCCCGGGAGGTTGGCAAATCATAGCAAGAAGTCCTTTGAAATTTTTTGATAAAGAAAATGAAACTGATCCCACCTTACTTAAGGCTGGAATGTTTTTAAAATTTAAGGCTATTGATAGGGCTGAGTTTGATGATATCAAACAAAGGCTTGAAAGAAATGCTTATGAAAGAGTAGTTTATGAGTATAAAGATTCTTAAGGCATCTTTGGCTTCAAGTTTGCAAGATTTGGGCAGGAGAGGCTTTGCAAATTTAGGTATAGCAAGAAGTGGGGCTATGGATGCTTATTCTTTAAGAATGGCTAACATTTTGCTTGGCAATCATCAAGATGAAGCAGGTTTGGAGATTTGTTTGCAAGGCGGAGTTTACGAGTTTTTAAGTGATCATTATTTTGTTTTAAGTGGAGCTGATTTTGCAGCAAAGCTTGATGGAAAAAATATCGAAACTTCTAAGGTATATCATGCAAAAAAAGGTATGATCTTAAATTTAGACATAGCCAAAAAAGGCTTTCGTGGGTATTTATGTGTGGCTGGTGGTTTTAAGGTCAAGCCTTTTTTGCAAAGTAAGTCAAGTGATATTAAAATGGGTGTTGGGCTTTTTGAGGGACGCTTTTTAAAAGAAGGCGATATTTTGCCCTGTGAGGACATTTTTGTGCCTTTTAATCTTGAAAAAAGAAGCATAGAAAATCCAATTTTACAGCTAGATACGCAAATAAAAGTTCGCGTTCTTTTAAATGAAAGTGCTTTTAGTAAAAAAGGCATACAAAGTTTTTTAAATACGCTTTATACAGTTGGTTCAAAAAGCGATAGAATGGGTATTTATTGCGAAAGTGATGAAAGGATTGAGCATAAAGATTCAGCTGATATTATTTCTCAACCTGTTGTTTTTGGCTCTATACAAGTACCAGCTAGCGGATTACCTATTGTATTAATGGCTGGAAGACAAAGCACCGGAGGTTATACTATGATTGCTAGTGTGATAGAAAGCGATCTTTATCTACTTGCTCAGGCTAAAATAGGAACAAAACTTCGTTTTGAACGCATTGATATACAAGAAGCCTTGAGGCTTTATAAGCAAAGAGAAGAAAGTTTATCTTGTTTAGATAAAAGCTTAAATTTAGACTTTGAAAATTTGGTTTAAGGAAGGAAAATGAATCCTAAAGAATTAAGAGAAAAAATAGCCAAACAAGAGCTTAAAGCTCAAACCTCAGGTATGGCTTTAGGTTATGCTCAGGCAAATTTAGTGATTTTGTCAAAAGAGTATGCTAAGGATTTTGAAGAATTTTGTAAGCTCAATGCAAAAGCTTGCCCTTTGCTCGAGATAGTAGAGGGTAAATTTACGCAAAAAATTGCTCATCATGCAAATATTTATACAGATATCCCTAAGTATTTTATTTATGAAAATGGGGTAAAAACAAGGGAAGAATTTGATGTGAGCAAGTATTATAGTGATGATTTGGTGGGTTTTTTGTTAGGGTGTAGTTTTTCATTTGAAGAGGCTTTGCAAAAAGAGGGTTTAGAGTTAAGACATATCAGTTTTAAACGCAATGTAAGTATGTATAAAACAAATATTCAATGCAAAAAAGCTGGTATTTTTCATGGAGAAATGGTCGTTTCCATGCGTCCTTTTAGCCCAAAGGATGCACAAAAGGCTTATGAAATCACAAAAGCCTTTCCAAAGGTACACGGCGAACCCATACAAATAGGAGATGCTCAAAAGCTAGGGATTAAGGACATTTATAAACCTGATTTTGGCGATGTGCCTGTGATCAATGAGGGAGAAATTCCTGTATTTTGGGCTTGTGGGGTTACGCCCCAGATTGCTTTAATGAATGCAAAGCTTCCTTTTGCTATCACGCATGCACCGGGTTTCATGTTTATCAGTGATGTGCTTAATGAGGATTTAATGTATAAATTTGAGTAGGGTTTAAATTTAATTTTTATTTAAATTTTCTTTGATTTTAAGGTATTTTTACAATGTCAAGGAAAAATTTAAGAAAAATACATTAAAATAAAAAAAAGGAAAAATAATGAAAACTTTAAAAGCTTTTGATGTCGCACTTTATTTTTTATTTTTAGCAAAAAAAGATAATGCTGGAGATATTATATCAAATCTTAAAATGCAAAAATTGCTTTATTACGCACAAGGACATTTTCTAGCACTTTATGATAAGCCTTTGTTTTTAGAAAAAATAGAAGCTTGGAAATTTGGTCCCGTTGTAAAAAGTATTTATGATAAATTTAAAATTTATCATGATTTAGCTATTGATTTTAAAGAGCTTGAAAGCTTCAATTCAAGCGTTTATACTGAGGAGCATTTAGATTTTTTACCTTTTTTTTATAAAAAATACAATTCCTTTAGTGCTTGGGATTTAGTTATGAAAACTCACAGCGAAAAGCCATATAAGGACTACTATTTAGAATACAATACACAAGAAATTCCACTTGAAAGCATAAAAAGCTTTTTTAAAGAGCAAATTAAAAAAGAGGCTAAAGCTTATTTATGAGCGGTTTTATAGGTTTTAAAACGCTTATAGTTTATTTTGAATTAGCTCTAGAAGTAAAGCTAAACAAAGAACAAGAAAAGATACTTAAAAAGCTTTTGCTTCCACTTAGCGATAAAAATGTTTTTGCTTTGTGTAAAAAAGATTTAGATTCTTTTTTAGACGGATTAGATTTTAGCTTTCTTTGTGAAGATACAAAAAAAGCTAAGCACTTTTTAAGTAGGTTTTTGCTAAAAAATCTTAAAGATATGATTTAAAAGGGTGGGAGTTGATTTTACCAAACATTCTAAGCCCTCCCATAATTAAATCCAAATCTTAGTTTTTATTTCTGTGTAAAAAAGCTTTTTATAGTGCATTCTAAGTGGACTGATCATAGGGGCAGTTACAAAAACATCTTCATCATTTTTATCAAAGACCATATAGATGGGAAGTTGATAAATGTGAGACTTTGTGGAATGATATACAGGATGCTTTTAGTGATAGCGAGGAAAAAGAATATTTTTTAGGTTCTATTATCGTGCATTCAAGTGATGATGTTAGTTTTGAGGTGATAGATGGACAGCAAAGAATCACTACTTTAACTATGCTTTTTAGAGCTATTTATCAATGTTTTAAAACTGAAAGTCAAAATGCTAGAGTTGAATACACAAAGGCTTTTGGTAAATGTATTTAGGAATTTGATATGGATAATGAATGTTTTTTATTTGATAAAAGACATTTAAAAAGCCAAGTAGCAACAGACAATGATAATGAAATATTACATAAGATTCTAAGTGATAAGCTAGATTTAGAAGATTTAAGAAAAAATAAGTCAAATTATGCAAAAAATTATGTATATTTCTTTGATAAATTGCAAGATTTTAAACAAAAACGCTCTAGCGATTGGATAAATTTTTGTAAGTTTATGCTTGGGAGAAATCTTTTTATCCTATTTGTGTCTTGTGATAGCCAAGATTCTGCTATGACTATTTTTAATACACTTAATTCTCGTGGTTTGCCACTTGCTAATGCGGATATTTTAAAGGGCTATATTTACAAATCTAAAAGCGAAAATGAAAGAAAAGATTTTGCACAAGTTTGGCGTGAATTAGAATCTAGTGTTGAGGATAGTGATAGAATTAAAGATTTAGATTTTTTATTTTTACAATACATGCACATTATTCGTGCTATTAATAAAGATTCTGATACCACTACGCCTAGTGTATTAGATTTTTTTACTAAAAAATCTAATACAAACTTCAAAAAGAAAGTTTGCTATGGAGCTAATGATGGGTGGCTGTATAAAGATTTTACTATGCCTTTTATTGTGAATTTGAGTAAATTTTGGATAAATTATGAAAATTATTTAAATGAACTTTGTTGTAGGTATATGGGAGTTTTAGATGTGTTTCAAAATGTGGGTTGGAAAAGCTTTGTAAGCTCACTTGTGTGGAAAAATAGGAAATATTTTGAAAAGGAGGAATTTGATAAAGATGCTTTTAGTGAGGATTTTGAAATAAATTTATTAAAACTTATAAAAATCATAACTCTGCCCTATTTACACGAACAAGGTACTTCAAGTGTGATAGATAAAATAATCTACAAAGTTAATGTCGATATACTAAATGAGCGAAATATAGAAATAAATCAAGGCTATAAAATGCCAGATTCTGAGGAGAGCTTTTGCAAGACTTTTGATTCCACAAATGCTAAAAAAATGAAGTATATTTTACTGCTAGATTCTTATATTTATGATAATTTTACTCACGATATAAGTAGCAAGTTAGAGATAGAACATATCCTGCCTAAAGCGTGGCAAGATGCGAATTTTAATGGGTGGGATGAAGATACACATAAGGATTATTTGGAGCAAATCGGCAATAAGGTTCTGCTAAATAAAAAATCAAATATAAAATGTATAAATAATTTTTTTGCTAAAAAACAAGAGGAGTATAAAAAAGATATTAACCTAAAAGAAGTCAAAGAGCTAGGTAATAGAGATAAAAAAATATGGGATAAAGAGGATATAAAAAATAGAAACAAAAACATTTATAATAGGATAAAAAAGTTTGTAGAAGTTTAAACCATAATGGCAAATATGATAGAATAAATCAAAACAGAAGTTAATAAGGCTTAAGACAGCCTAAAAAGGTTATCCTTATTAACTTTTAGTAATGATTGCGTAAAGTTTTTTATCTTCAATTTTTTATATTCTATTTCAATTAATTTACGGGGCTTCATTTTGCCGAAGAATGAAGCTTTTATTTTTTAAGTTGTAGGTAAGAACTTCTTTTTTAAATGCCTTTGAATTCTGATAATTTTTTAGTAAGAGCAAAATTATTTTTCAATAATATTATCTTTGAAGCTTATAAATTCATTCTATAAGTATTAATCCTAATAATTAACTAAATTCAACCGAGTTTTTATAGTTAAATAAATATTTTTAGCCCCAAAAATCTACCATACTTTATTATAATTAGCGACAAATCCTTTGTTAACTTTCAAAAAGATTTAAGCCCAAAAAGCTTAAATCTTTATTTTTTACCCCCAAATTTTCAAAATCTTAAATTTATTTATCATTTATATTGTTAGCTATTAAGCAAGGTTTATTTGCTACAATCACACGAAATTTAGCCTCCCAAAAAGGAAAAACGATGAAATTTTTTCTCTCCCCACCTCACATGAGCGGCAAGGAGCTTGACTACATCAAAGAAGTGTTTGAAAGCAACTATATAGCACCCTTAGGCGAGTTTGTGAATCGCTTTGAAGAAAGTATCAAAGCCTACACCAAAACCCCAAACGCCCTAGCGCTAAATTCAGCCACCGCAGCCCTTCATCTAGCCTTAAGAGTTGCTGGAGTAAAGCAAAATGACACCGTGCTAGCCTCATCTTGCACCTTTATCGCCTCAGTTGCACCGATAAAATACCTTGGAGCAAAGCCCATTTTTATTGATTGTGATGAGAGTTTAAACCTTGATGTAAATTTACTCAAGCTTGCCCTTAAAACAAGCCCTAAAAAGCCTAAAGCCCTCATTTTAACTCATCTTTATGGAAATGCGAGCAAAATAGATGAGATTTTGCAAATTTGCAAGGAAAATGATCTCATCTTGATAGAAGATGCGGCTGAAGCCTTGGGAAGCTTTTATAAAGGCAAGGCTTTGGGGACTTTTGGGGAATTTGGCGTTTATTCTTTTAATGGAAACAAAATCATCACAACAAGTGGAGGCGGAATGCTCATAAGCCCTGATAAAACTAAGCTTGAAAAGGCTAGATTTTACAGCACGCAAGCGCGTGAAAACTGCTTGCATTATGAGCATTTAGACTATGGGTATAATTACCGCTTGAGCAATGTTTTAGGTGCTATTGGCGTGGCTCAAATGGAGGTTTTAGAAGAAAGGGTGCTTAAAAAGCGTCAAATTTATGAATGGTATGTGGAATTTTTGGGCGATGAACTTAGTTTTGTGCCTGAGCTTGATGATGAGAGGGCAAATCGCTGGCTAAGCGTGGCTTTTTTGGGGCTTGATAAAAACGAACTTTTTGCTTATGAAAAGAAAGATTTTTGTGTGCAAAAAAAAATCGCTTTAGATCCTAAAATTTCAAGGCTCATCGAGGATCTTAAAAATCTTGGCATTGAAAGCCGTCCTTTGTGGAAAGCTATGCACATGCAAAAGGTTTTTGAGGGCGAAAGTGCCTATCTTAACGGCAACAGCGAGCTTTTTTTTAGCAAAGGAATTTGCCTTCCAAGTGCAACGGCGATGAGCAAAGACGATGTCAAAGAGATTTCAACGCTTATTTTAAAGAGCTTAAGGGCTTAAAATGAACTTTATGTTTCGCAAAACCGGACGCCTTGTGTTTTTCTTAAGTGCTGATGTGCTTTTGTGCTTGCTTGCAACTTTTTTAGCCTTTGAACTGAGATTTAGCGGAGAGATTCCGCAAATTTTTTATGAGGGAATGATAAAAGCAGGCGTGATTTTGCTTGTTTTAAAGCTTTTATTTTTGTTTGCTTTTCGAATTTATAAGGTGGCTTGGAGGTTTTTTTCTCTCAATGAAGCAAGAAAAATTTTCATCGCTTTAGCCTTGGCTGAGCTTGTTTTTTTGGGAATTTTTTACTTTTTTTCGGATTTTTTTAATCCCTTTCCAAGAAGTGTTGTGGGTATTGATTTTGTTTTGAGCTATCTTTTTATAGGGACTTTAAGAATTTCTAAAAGAATGTTTGTGGATTTTAAAAACTCTAAATTTAAAGACGCTGAAACGCCTTGCATACTCATAGGTGCTACTTCTAAGGCTTTGCATTTGTTAAAGGGCGCTAAGGAAGGCTCTTTAGGGCTTTACCCTGTGGCTGTGATGGACGCAAGAAAGGAGCTTGTGGGAACTTATTGTGATAACTTCATAGTGGAAGAAAAAAGCAAGATCAAAGACTATGTCGCAAATGGCGTAAAAACAGCTATCATTGCTCTAAAGCTTGATAGAGAGGACTTAAAAACGCTTTTTGATGAGCTTATAAGCTATGGGATCAGTGATGTAAAGATCTTTTCTTTTACTAGAAATGAAGCAAGAGATATCAGCATCGAAGACTTACTCGCACGCAAGCCAAAGGATTTAGACGCTGCTGGCGTGGCGGAGTTCTTAAAGGACAAGGTCGTTTTGGTAAGTGGGGCTGGTGGAACGATAGGAAGCGAGCTTTGCAAGCAGTGCATTCAATTTGGTGCAAAGCACCTTTTTATGCTTGATCATAGCGAATTTAATCTTTATAAAATCAACGAAGATTTAAGCAAATTTAAGGAAAAAATCACACCTGTTTTAATGAGCATACTTGATAAAACCGCTCTTGATGAGCTTTTAAGTCAAAACAAAATCGATCTTATCTTGCACGCAGCAGCTTATAAACATGTGCCTTTATGCGAGCAAAACCCGCACTCAGCTATCATTAACAATATCCTAGGCACGAAAATTTTATGTGATAGTGCTAAAGAGCATAAGGTTAAAAAATTCGTGATGATAAGTACGGATAAAGCCGTAAGACCTACGAGTATAATGGGTTGTTCGAAGCGGGTTTGTGAAATTTATACCCTAAGTTTGAGTGATGAAAATTTTGAGGTTGCAAGTGTTCGCTTTGGCAATGTACTTGGATCAAGTGGAAGCGTGATTCCTAAATTTAAGGCACAAATTGAAGCAAATGAGCCTTTGACCCTTACTCACCCTGATATCGTTAGGTATTTTATGCTTGTTAGTGAGGCTGTGCAACTTGTCTTGCAGGCTGCAAGCTTGGCTAAGGGTGGAGAACTTTTCGTACTTGATATGGGAGAGCCTGTAAAAATCATGGATCTAGCTAAAAAAATGCTCATGCTTTCAAACAAAAATAATCTAGAGATCAAAATCAGTGGCTTAAGAAAGGGCGAAAAGCTTTTTGAAGAGCTTTTGATCAACGAAAAAGATGTTAAAACCAAGTATGAAAGCATTTTTGTAACGACGAGCCAAAGGGCTAATCTAAAGCTCTTAAATGAGCAAATTAAAGCCCTTATAACGAGCCAAAAACCTGAAGAGCTTTTGCAAGAGATCGTGCCTGAGTTTAGGCATAATAAAGAAGGAAAATAATTAACAAAAGCCCAAAATATAACTTTTATGATATTTACTAAATTATTGTAGAATGAAAAATTATCTTTAAATTTTAATCATATATATGATAAAATATTTGCTTTAATTTTATACTTTTAACTTTCAATAAGTTTTAAAAGTGTAAAATTACAAAAAAGTTTTTATTATATTTTTGTTAAAAGCGAAAGGAAGAAATGTGAAACTACTTGTCGTTGATGATAGCTCTACTATGAGAAGGATCATTAAAAATACTCTTGAAAAACTGGGGCATAATGATATTCTTGAGGCTGAACACGGGGTTGAAGCGTGGGATTTGCTTGAAAAAAATGATGATATTAAGGTTGTTATTACGGATTGGAATATGCCTGAAATGAATGGCTTAGACCTTGTTAAAAAAATACGAGCAGAAAAAAAATACGAGGACATGCCTATTATCATGGTTACGACTGAGGGTGGAAAGGCTGAGGTTATCACTGCACTTAAAGCAGGGGTTAATAACTATATCGTAAAGCCTTTTACGCCTCAAGTTCTTAAAGAAAAACTTGAAGATGTGTTAGGCATTGGCTCAGGAGAAACCAGCTCTTGAGTAAACTCTTAGGGGCAAATAAATATAATGTTAGATTCTTATAATGAACTCTGCCTTAAAGTTGATAAAAAATACACTAGCGTGTTTATTGATTTCGTTTTTGAATTTGGTGTAGAAGCTGTAGAAGAGGAAAATGAAAATATTTATATAAGATCTACAGAAAATCTTAACGAGCTTGCTTGGGCTGTTGATTTGTTCAAGGATAAACTCAAAGAAACTTTTAATGAGGATTTTTACTTTGATACCTCTTTAACTCAAAAACAAAATAAAGACTGGATTGAAGAGTATAAAAAGAATGTCCAGCCCATAAAAATCAATGATATTTATATCCATAGTTCTTGGCAAAAACCTGAAAAAAATTTGATCAATGTTCAAATAGATCCTGCCCTAGCCTTTGGATCTGGACATCATGAAAGCACAAATTCCTGTATCGAGCTTTTGCAAGAATTTGCAAAAAAAGATATGAAAGCCTTAGATATTGGCTGTGGAAGTGGAATTTTAAGCATAGTTTTAGCTAAACTTGGTTGCAAAACTGAGGCTTGCGATACTGATGAACTAGCCATTCAAAGCACTTTAGCTAATGCAAAGCTTAATAAAGTCTTTCTTGATAAAATTTGGCAAGGTAGTATCAGTAAAAACTACGATAAATACGATCTTGTGATTGCAAATTTAATCGCTGATGTGATTTTAAATCTCAAAGATGAACTCAAATCCACACTCAAGATAAATTCTTTTTTAATCCTCTCAGGGATCTTGGATAAATACGAACAAAGAGTTCAAGAAGCTTTTAAGGATCTTAATTTAATCAAGGTTCTTAGGCAAAATGAATGGTTAAGCTTAGTTTATAGAAAGGAAAAATAATGGACAATAATCAAAAAAATAATCCTCAACAAAATAATAACAATAATTTTTTCAACAAAAATCCTATTTTAGTTTTTGCAATCTTTGCGATCATAGCTATATTGCTTTTCAAAACTTTTGTAGATAGCTCAGAATCAAGTCTAGGAGGGATAGGCTCTGGTGGTGCAACCAAAAATATCCCTTATTCAGAACTTAAAAAGCTTATCGAAAGCAACCAGATCACTCAGGTAAGCATAGGTCAAACAAGCATTAGAGCTTTGTCAAATCAAAATACAACTTTCATTGCAAAAAAAGTAAGTACTGATCCAACACTCATTCCTTTGCTTGATGAGAAGAAAATCTCTTATGGAGCATATTCTGAAACAAATTGGTTTACTGATATACTATTTTCTTGGGTCTTGCCGATTTTCATTTTCTTTGGAATTTGGATGTTTTTAGCAAGTAGAATGCAAAGAAATATGGGCAGTTCAATACTTGGCATAGGAAGTTCCAAAAAGCTTGTAAATTCTGAAAAGCCAAAGGTTAAATTTAGCGATGTAGCTGGCGTTGAGGAAGCCAAAGAAGAGGTAAAAGAAATCGTTGATTTTCTCAAACACCCTGAAAGATATATAAATTTAGGTGCGAAAATCCCAAAAGGTCTTTTACTTGTAGGACCTCCGGGCACTGGTAAAACCCTGCTTGCAAAGGCTGTTGCCGGAGAAGCTGATGTGCCGTTTTTTAGCGTTTCAGGTTCATCTTTTATAGAAATGTTTGTAGGCGTTGGAGCAAGTAGAGTGCGTGATCTTTTTGAAAATGCCAAAAAAGAAGCTCCGGCTATTGTTTTTATCGATGAGATTGATGCCATAGGAAAAAGCCGTGCAGCTGGGGCTATGATGGGTGGAAATGATGAAAGAGAACAAACCTTAAATCAGCTCTTAGCCGAAATGGACGGCTTTGGCACAGAAAGCTCTCCTGTCATCGTTTTAGCCGCTACAAACCGCCCTGAGGTTTTAGATGCCGCACTTTTAAGACCTGGGCGTTTTGATAGACAAGTTTTGGTTGATAAGCCTGATTTTAAGGGTCGTTGTGATATTTTGAAAGTGCATATGAAAGATGTAAAAATTTCACCTGAAGTTAAGGTCGAAGATGTAGCACGCCTTACTGCTGGGCTTGCAGGAGCTGATCTTGCTAATATCATAAATGAAGCAGCGCTTTTAGCAGGAAGAGATAGCAAAAGATATGTCGAACAAAAAGATCTTGTCGAAGCTGTTGAAAGGGCTATTGCTGGGCTTGAGAAAAAATCACGCCGTATAAACGAAAAAGAGAAAAAAATCGTAACCTATCATGAGTGCGGACATGCTTTGATCGCTGAAACCACCAAGGGAGCAAAGAAAGTAAGTAAGGTTTCTGTGATCCCAAGGGGTCTTGCAGCACTTGGCTATACCTTAAATACGCCTGAAGAAAACAAGTTTTTAATGCAAAAACATGAACTTTTGGCTGAAGTTGATGTGCTTTTAGGAGGGCGTGGAGCTGAAGAGGTATTTATAGGCGAAATTTCAACCGGAGCAAGTAACGATCTTGAAAGGGCTACTGATATTATCAAAGCGATGATTTCTATGTATGGAATGAGTGAAATCGCTGGGCTTATGGTGCTTGAAAAGCAAAGAAATACCTTTTTGACAGGCGGACAGACGATTAAGGATTATTCTGATAAAATGGCAGAGTCCTTAGATGAATATGTTAAAAATACCTTAAATGAAAGATATGCAGGCGTTAAAGCCACACTTGAAACCTATAAAGGTGCTATTGAAACTATGGTCGCAGCTTTATACGAAGAAGAAACGATCGAGGGTGCAAAGGTGCGTGAGATTATCAAGGATTTTGAGGTGCAAAACAATCTTTCAACCCGCTTACAAGAAGAAGAAAATAAAAAAGAAGCATAATGAGCATTAAAAATTTCATCTCAAGAGCTGGCATTTTTCCCTTAAGTCTTTATGCTGTATTTTTCATACTTGTGTGGATTTTTTATAGCTTTTCTTGGGTTTTATTTTTTTTATTTTTACTTCTTTTGTGGATTTATAAAAATCCTGAACGCATAGCCTTATACGATGATAAAAAGGCTATTTTATCGCCTATTGACGCAGAGCTTTTATCTATAAAACAAATTATTCATCATGATTTTGGCGAATGTATCGAGCTTAATTTTAAAAATGCTTTTTATCAAAATGGCACGATAAGAGCAAGTTTAGATATGCAAATTCAAGAGATTAAAGCAAGACATGGACTTTTTTTAAGTCCTAAATTTGATCTGCCTTTGCATTTGAATGAGCGTTTATTAATCATTGCTCAAAATAAAGAAAAGCGTAAATTTGGGCTTAGAATTTGTGCAGGTTGTCTTGATAGAAAAATCAAATTTTATAACAATAGCACAGAATTTAAAGGCGGAGAAGAACTTGGCTTTAGTGTTAATGGTATCATTAGCCTTTTGCTTCCCAAGGATACGGCGATTAAAATAGGCGTTGGCGATAGCGTAAAAGCCTGCTCTTTAATCGGCTATTTTTCATAAGGAAAACCATGAATAAACCTCATCTTGCCTACATTTTACCAAATCTTTTTACAGCTACTTCAGCCTTTTTTGGTGTTTTATCTGTGCTAGCTTCTATAAATGGCTTATATGAAAAGGCTTTAGTTTATATCATTTTAGCCCTCATTTGCGATGGGCTTGATGGGCGAGTGGCAAGGCTTACAAATACAACTTCTAAATTTGGAGTTGAGTTTGATTCTTTGGCTGATTTGGTTGCTTTTGGTGTAGCTCCTGCGGTTTTATTTTATATGAATATAGGATATAAGTATGGAAAAATAGGCGTTGTTATCACAGCCTTTTTTGTCATTTTTGGGGCTATCCGCCTTGCAAGATTTAATGTTACTACAGGCACTTATGAACCCTCTGTTTTTATAGGGCTTCCTATCCCAACGGCTGCTGTGGTAAGTAGTGTTTGGACTTTTTCATATCTTAGTTATGATTTTTTGCAAGATTATGCGGTTTTATTTCTTGTAGCACAAGGAATTTTATCCTTGCTTATGGTGAGCAATATCCGCTATCCAAGCTTTAAAAAAATTCCCATAAACAAGGCTTTAATGCTCAAAATTTTTATACTTTTGCTGATCTTCTTTTCATTTTTATATGTTTTTCCCTTACAAAGCACTCTGATTATAGTTAGTGCTTATGTTTTATATGGGATTTTAAGAGCTATTTATACCCTAGCCATTTCTAATAAAAAGATCAAAAAATCTTAAATTTTAGTTTTATCCCTTGAATAAAAATTCTCAAGTTCTTCAAGTTCTTTTTCACTAAAACCAGCCTTAAGTCTTGCTTCTTTGTTTAAAACCTTTCCGGCAAGCTTAAATTGTATAAATTTCTTGCAAAGATGCAAAAAATCATCTTCATCTTTTTTTGCAAAACTCCACCAAAAATCCCCCTTTTTTACATGTTTGATTTCATCATTTAAGATAGTGCTTAAAATTTCTTCTAATAAACTTTTAATATGATGATTTGTGTTTTGAAGTTTAGAAAGCACAAAGGGATTTGCATCAAGCCCCTTAGCCTCTAAGCCCCTATGCACAACACCCATTCTAAAAGCAAGTGAGTTTTTGGTTGATTTTAGGGCATTTTCAAGATTATCATGCACAGCAAAATCCCCATATTTAAAACCAAGCTCCCTTAAAGCCCTTTGCAAAAGCTTAAAATGCTTGATCTCCTCATCAGCTACCTCAAGCCAATCCTCATAAAATTTCTGGGGTAGATTTTTAAAACGATAACTTGCATCAAGAGCTAAATTTATGGCTGAAAATTCTATATGAGCGATAGCATGAATCATCTTAGCTAAGCTCTCGTTTGAATTTGCGTTTTTTATGCGTCTAATTTTTAGAGGGCTTAAAATTTTTTTACTAGGATAAAAATTTTCCTTAAAGATTGCTTCTTGTTCATGGTTGAAAACAAAGCTCTGAGTTTTAAAATTTTCATAAAAATCATCAAAATCTCTAAATTTATCATCTAAATTTTTTGCATATAAAATTTTTTCTAAATTTTCAAAAAATTCTTTTTTCATTTTTATCCTTTGTTTTGAATTATATCAAGTTTTTTTCGCAAAGATTATCAAATTTCTGCTACAATTTCCAAAAACAAGGAAGCTAATATGAAAGAACTCAACGATGAAGAAAAAAGGGTTATCTTATACAAAGGCACAGAAGCTCCTTTTAGTGGAAAATTTAATGATTGCTTTGAAAAGGGTGTGTATGTGTGCAAACAATGCGGAGCAAAGCTTTATAAAAGCGAATCTAAATTTAAATCAGGCTGTGGTTGGCCAAGCTTTGATGATGAAATTCAGGGTGCTGTAAAAAGAGTAAAAGATAAAGATGGCATAAGAACAGAAATCATTTGTGCAAAGTGCAAGGGGCATTTAGGTCATGTTTTTGAGGGCGAGGGCTTTACGCCTAAAAACATAAGACATTGCGTTAATTCTATATCTTTAGACTTTATTAAGGACTGATAATGTTTGCGGATTTTCAAAGTCATTTTTATGCTATGTTTTTTGCTGCCATTACCTTACTTGCAGTACTTAATCCTTTTGGAAATTTAACACAATTTCTTTCCATGACCGAAGATATGGTGCTTACAACAAGGAAAAAGCTTTTTAGGATCATTCTTTATACAGCTTTAACTATAGTGATGACCTTTTTATTTACAGGTCCTTTTATGATGAAATATATTTTCAACATAGGACTTGATGACTTGCGTATTGCTGGTGGGCTTATTTTGATGGTTATGGCAACAAAAAATCTACTCTTAAGCTCAGAAGCACACAAAAGTAAGCAGGATTTTAGCCAATACCAAAATTTAAGCGAAAATGAAATTTTAAGAAAAAGTATCATTCCTATGGCTTTTCCTATGCTTGTAGGTCCTGGAGCGCTTTCAACTGTGATTGTGGTTAGCGAAGATAGTGGTATGCTTATTGGTTTTGGTTGTGTGTGCTTTGCCTTTGCTTTTATGTTTATTTTATTTCACTTTGCAGCCACGATAGAAAGGATAGTAGGAAAGCTCATCTTGCATATTTTTTCACGCATTGCTCAGGTATTTATCATGGCTATAGGTGTGAAAATGCTCATCGTTGGGATAAAAGATATTTTTATTCTTGCTTAAATTTTGCCCTTTTTAAGCTCTCGTATTAAAAATCTTGCCGGATGAATGTCTTTGACGAAAGATTTTAAGATACCCAAAGGCTCATCATTGATCAAGGCACACAAATACCTAGCCCCAAGTATAGCTGTTGCAAAGCCTCTTGAGCCAAAACCAAAGGCAAAATATAAGCTCAAATCATTTTCCACAGGCACTTGAGCCTTGTTTTTGCTCCACAACAAACTTTTATATGTCTTTAAATACAAATTCTCATCATAAGCACTGCCAATAATAGCAAATCTATCGCTTGAATACGACCGAAAAGCTACCCTTGAGCCAATCACCTCAAAAGAAATATCATCTTTGATAAATTCTTGTATATTTTTGATATTTTGTTCATCATCACTTTTTAAAGAAGCTTGATCTTGATTTAGCCTATCATAAGTTGCACCAATAACTTGCATGGTATCACATATAGGGCAGATATAGCCCTTAGATGAAAGCGGATAAGGGGTATTTAAAAAAGGCTTAAGATGAGTAAGCTGCCCTCTAACCTTACTTAAATTCATAGCCTTAAAATTAATGAAATCCTTGCTATCAGCACCCATAGCATAAATAAGTATGTCAAAACCCTGAAAGGAAGCTTTTTGCTTGAAAAAAAGCTCAAAAACTCCGTTTTCAAAGCCATATTTTAAAAACTCATGAGAAAAATAAAGCTTTGCTTTGCTTTTTTTAAAAAGCTCTTTGACGATATATGAGGGCTTGATCATGCCACCATCTTCCAAAAAAGCCTTATCATCTTCTATCCTAAACAAGGGATTTTTATCTTGACTTAAAAAACGCTCTTTCATTAAATTTGAGTATGCAAACTCATAAACTCCGTTTAACTCAAGCTTTAAATGGCGTTTATAAAATCTTGAAGCCTCATAAAAAGCACTTTGACTAAATTCGCCCAAACTCACGCCTTCTTTTAAGATCAAAGAACTTAAAATACCTGCCTCATTAGCACTTGCCCCTAAATTTAAATCAGCTTTTTTATCAAAAACGCTTACCTCAAAACCTCTTAAACCAAGTTCAAAGGCAAGACTTGCCCCTGCTATGCCAGCACCTATGATAGCAACTTTTTTGTTTTTATGTCTTGGTTTTGTCCTTGCAAAATAAGCTTGCGTATCATCAAATTCAAAACCCTCAAAAAAAGCTCGTATCATTTGTCTTTTTCGAAAGCCTTGAAGCTTTTGTATTTTAAAATTATATTTTTCTAAGGCTTTTCTGAGCAAAGAAGAAGCAGAAAAGGTGCAAATTTGCGTGCCTTTCTTGCTCAGTCTTGCTACTTCTTTGATCATATCCTCATCAAACAAAGTTGGATTAGTTCTTGGCGAAAAGCCGTCTAAATACCAAACATCAGCCTTAAAATCAAGCTCTTTGATCCCCTTTCTTGCGTCTGCAAAAACAAGATCTAAAAAACAATCCTCAAAATAAAAACGATACATTCCGTCCTTGCACTTTGGATAAGCTTTTAAAAAAGGTTCTAAAAAATCTTTAAATTTCTCATAAATACCAAGTTTTTTATAACTTTGCAAAAGCTCTTCGCAAGAAAGATAAAAACCTTCCAAACTCACATAAAAAAGCTTTTTTGGGCGATTTTTAAGTCCTAGAAATCTTTGAAGTGTAAGAAAGAAATTTAAGCCTATGCCAAAACCAAGCTCGGCTATGATGAAAGTGTCTTTTTGCTCAAATTCAAAGGCTTTGGTATAAACAAACTCGCTCTCTTCAATGCCTTCTTTTGAGTTAAAATAAAAATCCTCAAAGAGAGTAGAATAAGGGGTATTGTCTTTAAAGATAAGGCTTGCTTTTTGCATAAATCAAGGATTGTAATAAAAATAATTGTCTATACCATCGGCTATACCATCGGCTATACTTTCTTGAAAGGCGTTATTTGCAAGCCTTTTGCCCTCTTCAGGATGCGTGATATAGCCCATTTCGATCAAGATAGCAGGCATATCTTGAGCCCCTACTAACACCCAAAAAGGAGCTTCTCTCACTCCTCCGTCAATGATTTTATATTTTTTTCTCAAAGCACTTAACATTCCCTTTTGAACATCTATAGCAAGTTTATTTGAAGCAATGATCTTATCTCTACTTAAAGAATGCAAAATCGTTGTTTGCTTTCCAAAATAATTCATTTCTTCAACATCGGATTGATTTTCCTGAGCAGCTACTTCCCTGCTTCTTTCACTTCTAGCAGGACTTAAAAAAAAGGTTTCCACGCCTTGCATAGTGGCTGCTTTGTTTTTGTTTGGTGCAGCATTAGCGTGGATTGAGATAAAAAGATTTGCCCTTTTGTTATTTGCAACCTTTGTTCGGTCCCTAAGATTGATGAAAGTATCCTTTGTCCTTGTATAATACACCTTATAACCGCGTTTTTTTAGTTCATTACCAAGCTTTAAAGCCGTATTTAGCACCACAGTTTTTTCAAAAAGCTTTCCTCCAGCTCCTAAAGCTCCAGCGTCCTTTCCTCCATGTCCTGCGTCTATGACTATGGTTTTACTTGCACGAAAACTGCGTGCAGGAGCTTTGTTTTCTGTTTTGCTTACAGATACTTGCTGGCTTTGAGAGGGATTTGAAGTATTTTGCTTTGGCTGAGCTTTGGTGCTTAAATTTTCAAAACCCATATAAAGCTTTTTATCTTCAAAATTTAATACAGGTTTAAAATTTTTGTTCGAATTAAGCACCACACGAACGATTTTTGGCGTATATTGTGTTAAAGTGATAGAGTTTTTACCAAAGTTAAAATTTTTCCTACCTCCCTCAAGCGTAGCTTCAAAGTCAAAAATTTGACGAAACGCACCACCAGCTTTCATCGTAAAGCTTTTTAGTTCATCTTTTTCAAGCTCATCACTTAAAACAAGCGTGATACCTGCATTTTCTTTAGAGCTTTTAAGCACAAAAAGGGGCTTTTGATTTGCTTTTTGCACTTGTTTTTGAACTTCTTTTTTTGGCTCTTGAGTGATTTTTGAAGATTGAGATATTTTAAAGCTAATCATTAAGCTTTTATTTGCAAAGCTAATCTCAGGTTTAAATTTAGTCTTAGCGTGTAAAACCAGCCTTGTTGTTTTGGGATTAAACTGAGCGATTGATCCATCTATATCGCCCCAACTAAAGTTTTTTCTCCCCACATCTAAAGCAGCTTCAAAGTCTATAACATAGCGGAAATTTGTCTTTTCCTCAAGTTCAAAAATCTTTAAATCCTCTTTATCTAAATTTGCACTCAAACCAAGCTCTAAGCCATCTTCTGAGGTTTTTACACCCAAAACAAAGAGGGTTTTGTTTTCGTTTTTATTAGAAGTATTTTGTGAAGATTTTGTGTTTGAATTCTTAGCTGTGTTATTTGCTTGTAAATTCTTAATATTAGCCGTTGTAAGCCCACTTTGCTTTAATTCAGCCACATAAGAGCTATCGTCTAAATTTAGTGTATTTGAGCTGATGACTAGGCGTTTTAGGATTTCTGTTTTGCTTTTTTCATCTTCATTGATAATGCTTTGAACATATAAATTTTGAAGTTGATGATGAAATCTTAATTTTTCATTTGAGCTGATGAAATTTTTATCAAAATCAGATAATTGAGCCTCATAGGCTGCAAAAAGCTGAGAAAGAAAAATAAAAAATACAAAAAAAAATTTACACATCTTCACCATGAACAAGTTTATCCATAAGCTCTTTTACGCTTATGAGCTTATCTAAGCGGTATCCATTTGCTCCTGTGAAAAAAAGCCCTGTTTCTTTTTTTCCACTCCAAGCATCAAAAAGACGGTCTGCTATACAGTATCCAACCTTAGTTGCTTCTTTTCCCCTCTGACAAGGGGAGACGCAGTTGCTGATACAATTTATCTTTGGTCCCATTCTCTTATCAACTAAATTTAATAAATTTGTGCGAACCCCTCTTGCAGGATAACCTAC
Source organism: Campylobacter sp. MIT 99-7217 (assembly GCF_006864365.1). Taxonomy (NCBI): domain Bacteria; kingdom Pseudomonadati; phylum Campylobacterota; class Epsilonproteobacteria; order Campylobacterales; family Campylobacteraceae; genus Campylobacter; species Campylobacter sp. MIT 99-7217. The sequence continues at coordinate 142,630 of NZ_QHLJ01000002.1, read as the reverse complement.
CGGAGATTTTAAAAGTTCTATATCTTCTTCTTTACAAGCAAGCAAAACTTCCTTAAATTCATCACTTGCATCACATTCAAAGGTCCCGATAAAACGCGTTCCCATTTGAACGCCATTTGCTCCTAAGTTCATCATTTTTTCTATATCTTTTTTATCCCAAATACCACCAGCTGCAATAAGAGGGAAATCGCCCCATTCTTTAATCTCCTTAGCAATAGGAGGAACTATAGCCTCAAGCTGAAAATTTGGGTCTAAACATTGCTCATAGGTAAAGCCTTGATGTCCGCCACTTTTTGGACCCTCAACAACAATGGCATCAGGCAAGCGGTTGTATCTGCTTTGCCATCTTTTACAAATAATCCTCAAAGCCTTAGCTGATGAAACTATGGGAACTAAAGCAACATCTGGAAAATCAGCAGTAAATTCAGGTAAATTTGTCGGCAAACCAGCTCCGCTCACTATGACATTAAAACCCACCTCGCAAGCATCTCTTGCTATCCTTGCATAATCATTGCTCGCACAAAGTATGTTACAGCCTAAAGGCTTATCGCCACAAACCTTTCTTGCATTAGTAATAACAGCTTTCAAACCCTCTTTTGAATAAAAATTTTCACTTCCATAAGGCTTAAGATTAAGTTCTTTTTTTACATGAGATCTATTTTCATAATATCCTGTTCCCACTGAAGAAATAATACCTAAACCCCCATTTAAAGAAACAGCTGAAGCAAGGCGGTCCCAGCTAATACCTAGCCCCATTCCACCTTGAAAAATCGGATACCTAATCGTATGCTTTCCTATTTTTAAAGCTTGAAAATCCATTACAACACCTTTAATTTAGCGAATTTTCTTTTGCCTACTTGTAAGATAAACTCGCCTTTTTCGAGTTTAAACTGCTCATCATTTATCTTTTTTGAATCAACACTAACAGCATTTGCTGTGATACTTCTTCTTGCTGCTGAGGTTGAACTTTCTAAGCCACATTCAACCAAAGCCTTTGCAAGCCAAAGTTTTCCCTGCTCACTTGAAATGCTAAACTCAGCAATATCACTTGGCAATGCCTTTGCTTTATGAACCTTGTCAAATTCATCTTGTGCTATTTTAGCCTTTTCTTGTGAATGAAATCTTGCAGTGATTTCTAAAGCTAAATTTTCTTTGACTTTTTTAGGGTGAATTATACCTTGTTTTAAATCAAGCTTTAATTTTTCAAACTCAGCACTTGAAATTTCACTCAAAAGCTCATAATAATCAATCATCAATTCATCACTAATGCTTAAAATTTTCGCATACATATCGTTTGCATTTTCAGTAACACCGATATAATTTCCCAAGCTTTTGCTCATTTTATTTACACCATCAAGCCCCACAAGCAAAGGCATCATCAAGACAACTTGTTCTTTTTTTGCTCCATAAGTTCTTTGTAAATGTCGTCCCATGAGAAGGTTAAATTTCTGATCTGTTCCACCCATTTCAATATCACAATTTAAAGCCACGCTGTCATAGCCTTGCAAAAGAGGATACATAAACTCGCTCACTGAAATAGGGCTTTGTTCTTTATATCTTTTTGCAAAATCATCTCTTTCAAGCATACGAGCTACGCTAAAAGTTGAAGCAAGTTCTATCATACCCACTGCTCCAAGCTCATTAAGCCATTTGGAATTAAAACAAATTTGAGTTTTTTCTTTATCTAAAATTTTAAAAACCTGCTCTTCGTATGTTTTAGCATTTTTTAAGACCTCTTCTTTGTCAAGCTTTTTTCTTGTAGCGTTTTTGCCACTTGGATCGCCTATTTGTCCTGTAAAATCGCCGATTAAAAACTGCACTATAGCTCCATGTTTTTGCAAAAGTGCCATTTTACCTAACACTACACTATGCCCTAAGTGTAAATCAGGTGCAGTAGGATCAAAACCTGCTTTGACAAAGAAATTTTCACCCTTTTCGTAATAATTTTTTACCAAAATTTCAAGTCTTTCTTCATCGATAAGCTCGGCTACACCCTTTTTTATATCTTTTAAAATTTCTTTTATGTTCATTTATTTTCCTTGCTGATTATACGCGTCGTTTAAAGAAGTAAAATCAACGATTTTATATCTATTTTTAAGCCTTTCTTTAAACACATTTTCTTCTATATTTTCAGGAAGTTCAATATGAACCTCAAAATAATCTGCTATAGAACTTGGTTCATTAGAAACATTGATACTTAAAACATTGATTTGCATTTTAGCTAAATTTGTTAAAAACTCAGCCAAAGCTCCTTTTTTATTTTCTAAGGAAAAAATGAGCTTATAACTTTTCAAAGTTGTTCCGCTCCATTCAACAAAAACCATAGGGGCTTGTTCTTCAAGCATTTTTTCTGCCTTATCGCAAAGCTTATGATGCAAGGTAATACTTCCTGCATTTGAAAAAGCTACGATGGCATCACCTTTTTTTGGTCTACAACAAAAATCAAAGTCTATATTTGTGTATTTTCGGTTGCTAATCACTTTTATATTATCAAATTTTTGTTCTTTAAGCTCATAACGATCAAAAAGATAAGATTTTTTCGCATATTTTTTCAAAGCATTCACAACATCTTTAAAATAAGCACTATCAATACTTACTTGTCTAATTTTACGCGATAAATGTTCTTTTTCTATCCAAGCATTAATGATTTCATGACTTTCATTGAATATATTTGCAAGAACCCCTATTGATACTTGCAAATTAATCTCTCTTATCTTTTGCTTACAAAATTCTCTAATATTTGCTTTTGCCTTACCTGTTTTAACACTATCTATCCAAGAACAACGATAGAATTTATCATTGCTTGTTACTACGCGAACGATATCTCCATTTTTAAGCTCTGTTAAAAGCGGAACTCTAACGCGGTTCACATAGGCAGTTTTTGCATGAAGCCCTATCTTAGTATGCACCTCATAAGCAAAATCAAGCACAGTAGCCCCTCTTGGTAAGGTAAAAATTTCGCCCTTTGGAGAATACACGGCAATATCTTCTATATAAAGACTATCTTTGGCGTATTCGTAAAGTTCTACGGCATTATAATCTTCTGGATTTTCGATATTATTAGCACTTCTCATAGAAATATCATTAAGCCAATCAAGCTTTGGAGTTTGAACTCCAGCTCCGCCTTCTTTATACTTCCAATGTGCAGCAACACCAAACTCAGCCACCTTGTGCATATCAAAGGTTCGAATTTGAGCTTCTATGATATTTTTTGTATCAAAAAGTGTTGAATGTATAGTTTGATAGCCATTTTGTTTTGGCAAGGCTATATAGTCTTTGAAACGAGAGATTAAAGGATTAAAATGCGTATGTAAAATTCCCAAAGCAAGATAGCACTCGCTCACATCTTGAACCATAATCCTAACCCCAAGTAAGTCAAGTACTTCTTCTATACTTACACCCTTTCTTTGCATTTTAAGATATACCGAATAATTATGCTTTATGCGTTTATGAATTTCAAAGCTTCCTTGTCTAAAACCATTTTTTAAAAATAAAAGTTCGATTTTTGAAATAAACTCATTAAGTCCAAGTTGCATTTGCTGATCGTTTGAGTTAATGTAATTATCAATTTGAGTATATTCATCAGGCATTAAATACTTAAAACTTAAATCCTCAAGATAGTTTTTAATGCTAGAAATCCCAAGTCTATGAGCTATGGGTGCATAAACGACCAAGGTTTCCTCGCTGATTCTTTTTCTTTTATCTTCTCTTAAAGCATTTAAGGTAAGCATATTGTGAAGTCTATCACAAAGCTTGATGACTAAAACGCCTACATCTTCGATACTTGCTAAAAGCATATTTCTAAAAGTAAGTGCGGATTTGGTTAAATTTTTACTGAATTTAGAGTTAAAATTATCCTCTCTGATCTCGGCAATCTTCGTAAGTCCATGAACAAGCCTAGCAACTTCTGAACCAAATTCATTTCTTAACTCTTCTTCGCTGTGTGGTGTATCTTCTATCACATCATGAAGTAAGGCTACTATTATCATAGTCTCATTTGAGCTAAGATAAGCTACCAAAGAAGCCGCTAAGATAGGATGCACAGCATAAGGTTCGCCACCCTTTCTTTGCTGTCCCTCATGAGCCTTAATACAAAAGTTCACTGCCTTTTGTATAGACTCGCTCTCAGGACAAAGTGAAAAAAGTAGTTCTTGGGCTTTTTGCAAGTCTTTGCACTCATAAATTTCTTCTATGAGTTGCTCAAGTAATATCTCCTCATCAATAGGTTTCAACACTATCCTCTAAAATGATTTTATTTTCTGCGATTTCATAAAGAGCAATATCAGCTAATTTAACCTTATTTTTGTCTAGATCAACTAGTGGTGAAGCACCATTTGCAAGTTCTTCAGCTCTTTTAGCAACCACTAAAGAAAGCTTGTATCTGTCATTTTTTAAACGCTCCAAAGCCTTTGTTGCTATTTCTTCCATTCTTTGCATATTTTCTCCTTTTTTAGTTTGTAACGATAGAGCATTTGCTCATATCCCCTTGAATAATCCTTAATAAATTTCCATCATGAAACATGTTGCAAACCACTATAGGAAGTTTATTATCCTTAGCTAAAGCAATAGCTGTATCGTCCATCACTTTTATATTGTCTTTCATCGCCTCTTCATAGCTTAGGGTATTTAAAAATTTCGCATCTTCAAATTTATGTGGATCTTTATCATAAACCCCATCAACCTTTGTTGCTTTTATGATAAGCTTTGCTTCGATTTCCACCGCTCTTAAAATCGCTGTTGTATCTGTTGTAAAGTAAGGATTTCCTGTTCCTGCAGCAAAGATAACTACTCTGCCCTTTTCTAGGTGTCTTTGAGCTCTTCTCATGATATAAGTTTCACAAAAAGCTTCCATTTGAATAGCGCTTTGCACCCTCACATCAAGCCCACTACTTTCTAAGGCTTCTTGCATAGCAATAGCATTAATAACAGTTGCTAGCATACCCATATGATCGCCACTCGTTCTTTTTATAAGTCCGCCTTTTGCAGCTGATACTCCTCTAATGATATTTCCTCCACCTATAACTATACCCACTTGAATATCATTGATGACAAGTTCTTTGATCTGATTTGCAATGTATTTTAAAATATCATTTTCTATACCAAAGCCGTTTTCTCCAGCCAAAGCCTCGCCTGAAAATTTAACCAAAACCCTTTTTATTTTATCATTATCTAGCATTTCTTCCCCTTTTCTAAGCTCCAAATTCTATCATAAAAAGCCTTTGTATTTGATTAATTTAAAGAGATCAGCTCCAAAGGATTGATATGAAATTTCTCCTGCGTTACCTCAAAGGTAAGATCATTTTTTACCCGACCTAAAACCTCGCTTTTTTTTACATTTTTCCCTACTTTTACCGTGGGTGCTATCTTATCTAAATGTGCATAAATAGTATGAATGCCATTTGAATGCTCCACTATCACAACCTTTTGAAGCAAATTTGTTTCCTTAGCAAAAACAACCTTACCCGCTAAAACACTTTTAACTGTCGCATCAGAACTTTTGCTTCTTAAAACCACATTTTCATTAAAAAGCTTGATATTATATACAGGATCAATATAGTTTCCAAATTTTTGCTTTACGCTAAAATTATCAAGCGGTGCAATGGTCTTTTTCCCTGTATATCTTTTAACCAAAGAGCCTTGATAGCTTGATCCTAGTTGCCTAATTCTTTGATTTGAGCTTGAGTTTTTATTGATTTGTTGTTCTTTATTTTCATCTGTGATTTTGAGCGTAGCAAGTGTTTTTCGAAGCTCTACTTGTTGCTTTTGTAAATCACTAAGCTTTTTAGTATAAATACTTCTATCTGTTTTTTGCTTGTTGATCTCTTCAACTTGTTTTTTTTTAAGCTCTTCAAGCTTTGCTATTTGGCTATTATATTCTTTAAGATTATTGTTAATGACATTGATTTGTTTTTGCTTATCATCAATGAGTTTTGAAATATCCTCATAATCCTTAGAGAGTTTATAAAAATCCTCTTTTAAAACCGCATCAAGAGTATTTAACACCTCAAAGGCTATAAAACTTTCCTCGCTTTCTATATATCCACTTGGCAAAGCAAGTTCATAAGCAAAATCCTTAGCGATTAAGTTAATAAGTTTACTTTCAATATCGTTTTTATTTTTAAGAAGATTTTTATTTTGCGAGCTTAAATTTGCAAGTTCTTGATTTTGCACCTTAGCACTTTGAGAAAGCCTTGAGGTTTCAGTATTTAACTTTTCAATTTGAGTTGCTAAATTTGCAAGATTTTTCTCACTGCTGAGTATATCTTTGGCTAGATCTTCTAATTTTTTATTAAGCTGATTTGCTATCCTTTCATTTTCTTTTAAATTTTTTGATTTTTCCTTGATCTCATCAGCATTGATAAAAGTTAAAAGCAAAAGAAAAATACAAAAAAATCTCATCTTTTAACCTTAAACATCACACTATTTACGCAAAGCAAGCTGACACACAGCACAAAGGCAAATATCAAGCCTAAATGCATAAGAAAATTTATCTTTGGTAAGATGATATCTACTTTTTCCAAACTTTGCATAAGTATATCAAGTGAATACACCTGAGTGAAAAAGGCTAAAACAAGCAAAAAAGCTACTAAGCAATCCACAAAAACGATCTTATAGAGCATAAAGGATCGAAACCAAAAAGGAGCTCCAAATAAACAAAGAATTTGCACCCTTTGTATATGTTCAAAGAGCCAAATTTTCATTTGTTTTAAAAAGAGTGTGAAACTTAAGGCAATGATAATAAAAGAAAAAAGCCACAAAACAAATTCAACCAATACAAGCAAAGTATATACCTTATCATAGGTTTTAGAAAAGGTTTCAACCTTAAGAACACTTGGAATTTGGGTAAGTTTTTGTTTGATTTGTTCTAAATCTTTTTGAGAAGGCAAAGAACTTAATTTTAGAGAATAAAACTGGGGTAAAGACTTTTCTAAGGCACTAAGATTTCGTGCTGAAACATCATTTTTTAACCTTTGTATCATGCTTTTAGCATCTAAACTGACTATGCTAGCAAGATCTGGAATTCGTGTTTTTAAATTTACCTCATCAAGTGTACTTGAGCTTGCTATGATGATATTATAATCCTTATTTAACAACTCTTCATAATGCCTAATCGTCGCATTAATCACCAAAATAAACTCAAAAGCAAACATGATGAACACCAAGGGAAAGATTAAAGATAAATGTGTTTTAAAAGACTTCATTCATTTTCCCATTTTCTATATTAAATCTTCTGTAATTTACTTTTAAATGACTAGGAATTCTATGAGTAACTACGACAACGCAGGCTTTTAAAACTTCATTAGCTGATTTTAAAAGCGTCCAAATGATATCTGAGCTGTATTCGTCTAAATTTCCTGTTGGTTCATCGCAGAGCAAAAGCTTAGGATTGTGTGCTAAAGCTCTTGCCATGGCTACTCTTTGTTGTTCTCCACCTGAGAGCTGATCAGGCTTTTTATTAGCCTTGAAGATTAAATTCACATGTTTTAAAAGCTTTGCAGCCTGCTCTTGACAAGCTTTTTTACTATAACCTTTGATCATTAAAGGAAGCATAATATTTTTTTCAATGCTGTATTCTTGAATGAGTTTATAATCTTGAAAAATAATACCTATCTTTTGTCTTAGCTTTAAAAGCTCAAAATTCCCTATACCTTTCAAAGAACTCTCACAAACCTCGAGTTTTCCAGCCAAAGGCTCTAAATCTCCATAAAATGACTTTAAAAGTGTGGATTTTCCACTCCCACTTTTGCCTGTAATGAAAACAAAATCTTTATCATTAAAGGCAAAATTTGCCTTTTCAATCACAAGTTCATCATATCCTAAACATAAATTTTGTGCCTGTATCAAATGTGGCATTGCTATCCTTACAAAAATATAATCTTACATTATGCTTTATTTTTACTTAAATTTCAAGAAAAAAGCTCTCTTTGAGACTAATTTTTGCTTAAATTTATCAAAATTTCTTTGAGTTTATCAAAGGCTTTGAGATTTTCTTTTGTTGTAAAGGGCTTGTGAAACACAAATTCACTTTGTTTTGATAAGAGTAAATAAGCATGTTCTGGCTTATGAAAAGCTCCAAAAGAAATTTTTAGCATAAGCCTTTCTTCTTGGACATAGATTTGTTCCAAATGCAAGAAAAAATCTTCCCCCTTAAAATGTTGCTTTTTAAAAGCCGTACGCAAATTTTCAAGCTTTTTTTTATCAAAACAAAGCTCTTTAAGATCAAAATCTTTAATTTGCTCAAGCTCTTTGCTTGAATTTTCATTGATCACAATAAGATCATAAATATCTTTTTCTTGCCTTTTCCAGCGATCTTCATACTTGCTTGAAATATCTAAAGAAGCATTTTTGTAAATTTGAGCCTTAAGCTTTTCATGTTCTAAAAAACTTTGCAAGGAAAAATCAAAATATTCCTTGCTATCAGTGCGAAGCTCAAAACTCCCACCACATTTTAAAACCCTTAAACACTCATCAACAAAAGACTTGCTTACTACTCTTCTGTGAGGCTTTTTATCCCAAGGAACAGGAAAATGAAGAAAGATCTTATCCACGCTATTTGATTGCAAGATACTAAATACAAGCCTTGCGTCATTTTGAGTAAGTAAAACATTGTCTAAATTTTGAGCAAGGGCAAGCTTTGCTACTTGTTCTAAAGCAGGTGTATAAATTTCTATACCGATGATAAAAATATCTTTGTTTTTATTTGCCCAAAAGAGTAAATGTCTTCCTGAACCAAAGCCTATTTCTACATAAATTTTTTTCTTTAATGAAATTTGATCTAAAAGTTTTTGAGTATCATAAGCGATCAAAGAAGTTTTTCTAGCTAGGTGTGTCTTTTTAAAAGAAAAAGCCTCGCTGATAATTTGCTTGCAAAAATTTTGCTTAAATACAAGTAAAGCCTTTTGTAAATACCCTATTTGAGAGGGTTTAAAGGTCTTTTCAGCCTTGATGATGAAAAAACCTTGCTTATCCCAGCTCAGTTGCAAAAAAAAGCTTGAGTTTAAAACCTGAGTAAAAATCAAGCAGGTATGTTCATTCTTTGCCCACCATAAAAAGCTTACCCCGTCCTTTTCAAAGGGCAAATTTAAGTCTAAAAGCTCTTTGCACCTAAAATTTGGCATTATTTGCCTGTCTTTATGCTTGATGAAGGCTTTGATTCTAAGCCATTAATATCAATAGCGATGACTTCATAAGTATAAACACGCCCATACTCAGCCGTAATATCTTCAAGCCTTGTATCTGCGATATCTTTAAAGATCGCATCTCCACCACCATATCTTTTAACAGCATATTTTACAGCTCTATGATCATTTGGAGTCCATAAAAGTTCTATGCCTTTATCTGTTGGGGTAGCTGAAATGATACTTGGAGCTTGAGGAGGTGCTAAGGTTTGCCCTTGCACGCTATCATTTGGCATAGGGCTTTCAAGTCCGTCCTTATCAACCATAGTGATTTTATATCTTTTGCTCTTGCCAACCTCATTAACTATATCCTCAAAGGCAGGCTCTTGCGTTTTAGCGATCATAGAAAAGGGCAAAAGAGTAGAAGAGCTCGCATAAACTTGATAATACGCAAAGTCTTCATATGGCACACTTTCCCAAGTTAAAACAATCTTTCCTGCCACATCTTTGCTTGCTGAAACGCTGTTTATTTGTGGAGGTAAAGCTTTGGTTGTGGATTGTAAAATTTCACTTGATTCAGAATACACCCCATCAAAAGTCTTTGCAAAAATTCTATATTCAAAAGAGCGATTTGGCTTGAGATTATCATCAATATACTCAGCATTTAATCTTCCTTTTACCTCAGCCAAAGACTTAAAATCAACCTTATTATCCTCAGCTCTTTCAATTACATAAGAAGCTACTCTTAAATCAGGGTGAGGACGCCAAATAAGCTTGACCTTGTTAGGTAGTCCCCTAACAACCTCAACAAAAGGAACACTAGCAGGTCTTGGAAGTGTTGTAGCTTGCACAAAAGCACTATCTTCTGAAACATGCCCTTGAGAATTAAAAGTTCTCATCATATAGGTATATTTTGTTGCAGGCTCTAAATTTTTATCTACGAAATGGGTTTGAAATTTGTTTTTAATGGTAGCTATGAGTTGCATTTGGGTGTTATCTTGGGTGCTTCTATAAAGATAAAAGCCTGAAATTGCTTGATCATACTGAGCAGACCATTCAAAAGCAATGCTATTCATATCGCTTATATGTTTTAAATTTTCTATTCTTGGCAAACTTTCATTAACTACTTGTGTGTTTTGTTGTTTTTGAACACAAGCACTAAACAAAAGTATCAAAACACTGCTCAATAAAGCTAAGCGAAGTTTTTTCATCAATTTCTCCTTGTGTGAAATATTTGTGTAAAATTGTATTAAAATCATCATAAATTGGTGCTTTAATTATGTACTTTTCTTGAGTTTTTGGGTGTAAAAAATACACAAAATAAGCATGAAGCATAACCCTAGTTTTAAATTTACCCCTATATCCATAAAGTTCATCTCCTAAAATATGACGATTTAAACTTTCAAGATGCGCTCTTATTTGATGTGTGCGTCCTGTAAAAAGCTTTGCTGCTATGAGATTTGGCTCTTTTTGTTCTTGGCTGAGTAAATTAATAAAAGCACTTTTTGCATGTTTTATCCCACTTGAGCTTCGAGCCTTTTCAAGGGCTGTTTTTTTGATCCTGTGATTTATGGCTCTTGCAAGAGCCTTTTCAACAACAAGTTTATCTTCTTTTAAAGCAAGATCGATCAGAGCAAGATAGTATCTTCCCATGCTTTTATCTTGTAATTGTTTGCTTAAAATTTGATGAGAAGTATTATTTTTAGCTATGATTAAAGCCCCACTTGTTTCTTTATCCAAGCGGTGTATAAGACCTGCTCTTTGCAAGCCATTTAAACTTGATAAGGCATAATTTTTGCTCAAAAGCCAATCCACAAGCGTTGCTTCTTTCACGCTACTTGCTCCATGAACAACAAGGCATGGGGGCTTATTGATAACAAGTAAATCCTCATCTTCAAAAAGCACCTCAATATCAAAATTAATTTCAAAGTTATTTTGTATTTGGCTTTTTTCTTTGAAAATCACCTCAACTTCATCATTTTCTTTAAGCTTAAAAGAGGTTTTATTTTGTAGGATAGAATTAACTTTTATACATTCATCTTTTATCAATAAACTTACTTGATTTCGGCTTTGATTAAGACTTTGGGCTAAGAACACATCTAAGCGACAAGGCGTATGGACTAAAAATTTTTGCATTTATTCTTCTAAACTTATTTAAAATTCACATTTTTAGCATATAATAACACAAAATTTATAATCAAGGTTTCATTTTGCTCAAATTAGATAGGGGAATTCTTATACATTTTGACTTTGTTCAGCCTGTTTTGATTATCCCTATTATCGTAACTTCTTTTATTTTGATCGCTGAGGCAAATCCTTTCTTAGCCGAAAAACAAATCGTATATATCCTAGTAGGCTTCCTAGCCTTTGGCTTTTTTTTTATTTTGCCTATCAAAAAACTTTCTTGGATTATCCCTACTCTTTATTGGATTAATATCATTTTGCTTTTGAGCGTTGATTTATTTGGGGTTGAAAAACTTGGAGCAAAAAGATGGCTTGAGATCCCTTTTGTGCATTTTACCATTCAGCCTTCTGAAATTTTTAAACCCTCTTTTATGCTTATGCTTGCTTATCTTATATATAACAAACCGCCTCCAAAAAATGGTTATAAGCTTAAAGACTTTTTAAGGCTGAGTTTTTATATACTTTTACCCTTTGTTCTTATCGCTGGCGAGCCTGATTTAGGAACGGCGATGGTTTTGCTTATCGTTGGCTTTGGAACTCTTTTTATCATAGGGGTAAATTATAAAATTTGGCTAAGTATTATCCTTGTTATAGGGATCTCATCGCCCATCATCTACACTCATCTTTTAAAGCCTTATCAAAAACAAAGAATTCACGACTTTTTGTCTGAAAAGCCAAGCTATCAAGTTAAACAATCCATTATCGCCATAGGAAATGGCGGACTTAGCGGAAAAACTTCTGAATTTGCTACACAAACGCATTTTAAATTTTTGCCTATTTCTACGAGTGATTTTATTTTTGCTTATGTGGTTGAAAGATTTGGTTTTATAGGAGGAACTGCACTCATTGTATGCTATGTATTTTTGATCTTGCATTTACTGAGCCTAAATTATAAATTTAAAGAGGATTATTTTATACGGGTGGTTACGAGTTGTCTTGCTTTGTTTATATTTATTTATACAGCCGTAAATATTTCTATGACTATAGGATTTGCTCCTGTTGTGGGTATTCCTTTGCCATTTTTTAGCTATGGGGGAAGCTCTTTTACAACCTTCATGGTCTTTTTTGGTATCTTGCAAAATCTACTTACTTTTAGGTATTCTTGGATGGATAAAAATTTCAAACTTGGCAACAGAAAGTAAAAAATCAAACATATAACTAAATTTTAAGAAAAAAATAGTATAATTTCAAACTTCAAGGCGGATTTATAGCTCAGTTGGTTAGAGCAACCGGCTCATAACCGGTTGGTCGCAGGTTCGAGTCCTGCTAAATCCACCATTTTATAAAACTTAAACTTTTAAGTCTAGCATCCTAGCCATAGTCCATCTTTGATAAGTTTTTGGCTCGTAAGGATTGTAAGGAATAGTAATAAGCGTATTAATATTTTTATTGTTAGAATCTGTGTAAGCATAGGTGGCAACCCAAGTTAAAAGTGTGTGCTTAAATTCTTTAAAGCCACCCTTATTTGGCTTAGCTGTTTTTATGTCAATTAAATACACATTATTATCTTTTTGTAAAAATAGATCAATAAATTAATTTCTATCTGAAGCCAAATAGCATTTTATTTAAATCGTTTGAAATAATTATCAATTTCTTCTCGTATTTCTATTCCCACCTCTTCAAAAGCTTCTAAAAGCATATTATAACTACCACTTCCGCCTAAAAAATCCCAAAACTCCTCAGCTACTTTTAATTCAGCTTTTAAGTCTAGCATCCCAGCCATAGTCCATCTTTGATAAGGTTTTGGCTCGTAAGGGTTGTAAGGGATAGCAATGAGTGTATTGATATTTTTATTGTTAGAATCTGTGTAGGCATAGGTGGCAACCCAAGTTAAAAGCGTTCTTTTAAACTCCTTAAAGCCTCCCTTATTTGGCTTAGCAGTCTTTATGTCAATTAAATACACATTATTATCTTTTTGTAAAAATAAATCAATTTTAGTAGGCTTTATACTACTTGTTTCACCGCTATTTGCCACTTCTAAGATTTTAGCTATTTCTTCATTTTTGTTTGGTTTTGTGTTTGCACTCTCTAAATTATCCATAATGTCTTGTATTGCCCTTTGCGCGTTTTTGCTTATAGTGCCGCCCGCGTCTTTTTGCTTTTCTACCTTATCAAAACGACTTTTTGCCAAAAGCTCTGCCACTGGCTCAAAAATACTTGTGCCAAAATTTGTATTAAGGCTTTGAATAAAACTATAAAGTGCCATTCTATCTTTACCCAAAAGCCTTGTATGAAAGGGCATAGAGACACTTTCAGGCTTATAGTTTTCAAATTTACTTCTTAAAGCTTGGGTAAGTTTATTTTTGATTTCTAGTTTTAATTTTTGCATTTTAAACTCCTTTAGCATCTTTTAAGTGAAAAATAATTTCACTATATTTGTTCTTATCCTTTTCACTACGGTTAAGCACAGGGCGTTCAAACTGCCCTACTATACACATATTTGCCTCAAGGGCAATTTGTGGATAGAGCTTAAATTTATCATTAGCAACTAAGAAAATATTGTAATCATCTTTTAAAAATCTTTTAGCGTTATTTAAGGCCTTGGCTATATTTTTTACATAATTTTGTTTTGCGTTATTGCTTTGCCCAGCACTTTTTGAGCCTATTTCTAATTTATCTAATCTAGGAAAATTAAAAATATCATAAGCATAAGCGTGTTGTTCGTGATAATCAATTAGCCCTACATAAGGAGGAGAGCTAAAAATACCAGCTATCTTTTTACTTTCTACTAAGTTAGCTAAATCATAAGAGTTTTGTTTTTTAAGCTCAGCTATAATATCACAATTTGTAGCATCTGCGTTTAGACAAAGTTGCATAGTATCGCTTCTTAAATTCTTAAATTCATATAAACGCTTTAAAGTATCTTGTGCATAGCTTTTAAACCACTTATGGATACTAAAAAGTGGTTTGCAAATTCTGCCATGTTTAGCACAATAATAGCTTTTTATCATAGGTTCTTTTAGTGTGGCTAAGTCCGCATGTGTCGTAGCCCTACAGCTTCTTGCAGTGCGACTTAAAATAAGCCTTAAAATATTTTGCAAAAATTTAGGTTCTTTTTCTATCTCATTTTTTAGTAGCATTATTTCACTTTTTATAAAGTCAAAATACCATTTTTCAAAAAAATTACCATTTATATTTGTATAAATATTTATATTAAAATCACTCACGATTTTTTCATAAATAAGTAAAAATTCCTGCTCTTTTTCCTTGCTATAAGTTTTTTCATTAATTTGTTTTAAGGCTACTTGTCTTTTGAATTCTCTTGGAAAATATTTTTGATTAAATTCGCTTAAAGCCAGATTTAGAGTGTTTTCAAATTCTAAAATATTAGAATTTTTTATATTAGATTCTAATATTTTATTAAGTTTTAAGAGACTAGCTTCTAAAAGATTTAGCTCATAATTTTCTATCTTGGCATTAGATATTAGAGTGTTAAATTGCGATATTTCAAGTCCTATTGCGTGCATACCTAGCTCATTTGCAACGCTTAAAGTAGTGCCACTACCACAAAAAATATCAAGCACAATATCACCTTTTTTAAAAAATACTTCTTTTTTTAAATTATCAGTATGAGAATCTAAAAAATACTCTACAAGCTGTGGAATAAACTTGCCCTTGTATGGGTGAAGTCTATGTATATGCTTTGTAGTCTCTGCTTCTTTATATTGCGAAAATGATAGTGGATGAGCTAGATTTTCATTTGTATAAAGGCTATCATAATAGTTTTTTAGCTCATTTTTATTTACTAAATTTTGCTTTTTATCAATAGCATAATTTGCAATTTTGCCATAATTTATAAGATAAATAATATTAGAACTCGTTACATTTTTATTTAAATACTCACTAGCCCAAAGAGCACTTTGTTTTGGTGTTAAAAGCTCATTTTCTTCAAATAAATCATCTTGCATATTTTAATCCTTGTATTTTAAGAAAGAATTTTTAAATATTATACTAAATTTGTAAAAAATATTTTAAATCACCTTGCCGCAACGCCTTTTAAAACACATTTTTTAAAAATGCTTTTGCTAAGCACAGCACCACCTCCTAAAATGCACTCATCAGCAAGGCTTAAATTTGGCAAAATACATGAATTTATGCCCACAAGGCATTTTTTGCCAACCTTAACATTTCCTGCTAGCTTCGCACCTACGCTGATGTGCGAAAACTCGCCCACAAGGCATTCATGTTCTATCACGCAGGCTGAGTTTAAGATCACTCCTTTTTCTATCTTGGCTTTAGAATTTATTATGACCAAAGGCATGATAAGCACTCCGCTTTTTTCTATGCTTGCTTCAGGGCTTACAATGGCACTTGGGTGGATCAAATTTACCAGCTTAAAGCCTGAGTTTAAAACTCTTTCATAAAGCTTGGATCTTATTTCATTATCCCCTATAGCGATGAAAATATCATGCTTTTCAAGCTCTTTGCTAAATTTCAAAACCCCTTTTTTCTCATCATCGTCTAAAAAGATGATTTTTTCATATCCTAAAGCCCTTGCTACATCAGCACAAACAAAGCCATGTCCGCTGTATCCATAGATATAAATTTGCTTAGTTTTTTCCATTAAATTTCTCCGTTGTTGCCATGCCCTCTTTACTTATACCGCTTCTTTTAAGCACCTTAAGAGCTGTTAGAGCGATGATTTTAAGATCTAAAAAAAAGGATATATGCCTTACATAATACACATCAAGTTCAAATTTTTTCTGCCAAGAAAGGGCGTTTCTGCCACTAACTTGTGCAAGACCGCTAATGCCGGGTCTTACGCTATGACGCAGTTTTTGCTCCTCGTTATAAAGTGGCAAATACTCACTTAGCAAGGGACGAGGTCCTATAAAGCTCATATCTCCTTTAAGGACATTAAAAAGCTGGGGAAGCTCATCAAGGCTAAGGCTTCTAACAAGCTTTCCAAAGGGCTTTAAACGCTTTTCATCGCTTAAAAGCTCGCCTTTTTCATCTCTTTCATCGCTCATGGTTTTAAATTTGTAAATCACAAAGATTTTTTCATTTAAACCCGGTCTTTCTTGGGTAAAAAACACGCTTTTTTGAATGATCTTAAGCATTAAAGCCACAAAAAGCATTAGGGGGCTTAAGATGATGAGTAAAAAAAGAGCCAAAAAAAAGTCTAAAATCCGCTTAAAAAAATGAGCATACATTTATTTTCCTTGCTTTAAAGCTTCATCATAAAGCTTAAGGTATTTTGAAGCGATGATATTTTCATCATAGTTTAGGGCGTCTTTAAAGGCATTTTGAGCTAAATTTACACGCAAACGCTCATCAACAAGCAAAAGCTCAATCTTTTCAGCCAAATCCTTGCTATCTCTTGTCCTTGCCCAAAGTCCGTCAAAGCCGTTTTTAACAGCCTCCACACAGCCATCACAATCACTCACCACGCAAGCTTTTGCACAAGCCTTTGCCTCAAGCACAGTTCTTGGAAAGCCCTCTTTATAGCTTGGAAGCACGAAAATATCGCAAAGATTTAAAAAAAAGTTGATATTTTCTTGCTCGCCCAGATACTTCACGCAGCCTGAGTTTAAAAATTCTTTATTCGCACAAGATTTGTTATCATCACTGCCACCAACAAGGATAAAATTTGCCCTTTGCCTAAGCAAGCTAGCAGCCTCGTAAAATTCTTTAATGCCCTTGTGCCAAAGCGTTCTAGCTATCATTAAAACTATGGGTTTATCTGGCAAATCATATTTTTTTAAAAAGTCTTCTTTGCTGGGAATTTGCATAGGAAAAAACTGCCTTAAATTTACCCCAACCGAGCTTATAAGCACGCTTTTTTCTTTTTTAAGCCCTAAATTTTGCATAAAAAGCTCATCACTTTTGCTTACAAAGATGATTTTTTGTGCGTATATGAAGGTGATTTTGTATAAAAAATTAATACAAGAGCGAATGAGCAAGCTTTTAAAATCCTCATCGATATAAAAAGAGCCAAGTCCTTCAACAAGTGCGAAACGATGAGGGATCTTAGCAAATTTAGAAGCGATGATACCAAGGGTGTTGCTTTTATGTGCTGAGCTTTGTATAAGATCTATTTTAAGAGCTTTTAAAAGCCTTAAAAGGCTCAAGAAATTTGAAAAAACGATGAAAGGATTTGTGCTTGATCTTTTAAGTTCGTAGTTAATGACCTCAAAGCCTAAATTTTTAAGCTTCAAACTATATTCATCATCAGGCACTATGATCAAAACCTCATCGCCACGAGCTTTTAAAGCCTTAATGATAGGCATTCTAAAATGATACACACTCATGGCACTATGCGATAAAAAAGCTATTTTCATCTTTATCTCTTGAGTTTGAAAATTTTGGCTTGATTGTCATTGATGATCAAATCAAACAAGTTTTTATCGTAGTTGTTAAGGAAAAACATTTGCACAAAAGCACTTTCAAACATTGATTTATCCATGATAAGAAATTGCATAGGCGTTTGAAATTTATCCTCGATAAACAAAACAAAAAATCGCCCATTATCATCTATCTTGATAGGATCAAACTCGCCTTTGCTTAACGATTTGACCTTGATCCAAGTATTGATAGAGTATTCTTTATCTTCATAAGCTAAGCTTCTAAAATCATCGCTTAAAAGCATGCCATTGCTCAAAATAAAAAAGCCACTTTCTTGTCCTATACCAAAGGCTGGGCTAAAAACAAAGGGCGAATTTATAAACCCTGTGTTTAGATCTATCTTTGAAAAGCTAGCTACGGTTGAAAAGATATTGATCATGCGTGCTGGCATATATAAGAAAATATCCCTCGTTTTTTCGTCTTTGAACTGAAAATTTATATTTTGCAAAGAGTGCAAAAAAACATCTTCATTGCTTATATTATAATCTTTCATCATGGCTTTTAAAAGATCATTCATAGGCGTTTTAAAGCTTTTTTCAGTGTATTCAACGCTTAGTCTTGCCATATTAGCTGCACTGATTTGATCATGAGAGAGTATAAAAGAGGGGAAGAAATTATCCTTTCCTAAGTGCTTTCCGCCATCTGCTAGGGTCTTAACATCGCTGTAATAACGCACTGGATAACCATAATCCCACCACGCTACCACATAATCTTCCCTTGAAGCTATGCTCTTAAGATCGTTTAAAATGCTTACCTCTTTGGCAGTAAAAACACTTGGGGCTTTGTAATTATAAATGTGACTAAAGGCAAAAAATACAGAGAAAAATAAGGCTACACAAAGTATAAAGGGTTTTAAAGATTCATTTTGTTTATTTTGTATAAAGACTAGAAAAACCCCTACACAAAAGAGTATAGCACCAAGTTGCAAGCTTTGAGGAAAGGCACTATATAACAAGCTTAAAATTTGGATAAAAAATACTTTTAAGCCAAATAAATCGCCCAAAAAAGGCAACAAAAGCAAAAAGCCCAAGCTAAAGCTTAAGATGATATAAGCGTTTAGTTTGGTTTTGTTGATATGTAAATTTTCACATTTTTGCAAAAGAAAATGAACAAAATATCCAAAACCAAGAGCCATAACAGGCACAGCATAAATGGTAAATCTTAAACCACTTCTTAAAGCCAAAAAGCCTAAGGCAAACATGGGTAGGGTTAAAATGAAGCTTTTATGTTCCTTGCAAAGTAAAAAAAGTCCGATCAAAGAGCAAAAAAATGCCGTCTCGCTTGCACTGATCCTTTGCATAAACACAGACCAATCCACACTCGAAACCTCTTGTATGGTTTGATTGACATTAAAATACGAAAAAGCTTGCTCGGCACTAGCATTAAGACTATCTTTAAAGATATAAAATTTAAGCTGATAGATGATAGGATCAACTCCACCGCTTAAAACAAGCAAGATCAAGGCAAAAAGTCCAAGCAAGATGATGAATTTGATCTTGAAAAATTCTTGTTTAAAAGCAAACAAGGCAAGAAATAAAGCAATGATAGCACATTGATAATACCAAGCAATGCTTGAAATGGCTATGATCATAAAGATAGTAGCAAGATAAGCAAAATTATCTTTTCTGTGAAAAATGAGGGTATAAATGAAAAAAAGTAAGATAAAAGCACAATTTAAAGTGTAGCTTGAGGGATAATACCAAAGAAAAAATATCATCATCAAGGGTAGGGCGAACAAAGAAAAAAAGTCTTTTTTAATGATCAGTCGTATCATAAAAAATAAAATAAACATGGCTAAAACGATCACGAGCATATCAGTATCATAATACCCTGCCATAGTGCGGTTGTAATAGCTGTTTGCAATACTTGCAAGCAAGGCTGCTAAAAAGCCTGCTAAATTTTGCTTGTATAAATTTGCGATTAGTATAATGGGAACGACGATTAAGGAGCCAAAAAATACGCTCATATAAAGAATAATGCTTTCAAAATTAAAGGGCGTAAGCTCATAAAGATAGTAAGTTATACTTGATAAAGGGCTTCCAAAAAAGGACAAATCATTTTCTTGATGAAAGCCAGCTATCATGTCCCTTGCACCCTCAGCAAAGACATAGCCATCATTTGAGATGATCATGAGTTGGTTATTCCAGAAAAAATCCTCATAAGAGCTCGCCCAAACGACCCAGTAAAACCTACACAAAACGCTAAAACAATACGCACACAATATAAGCAAAAATAAAGAAAATTTAGGATTTTCTTTAAAATAAGCTGATTTTATCAAATTCATTTTTATCCTTTAAGATAGGCTAAGGCTTGCTTGGCAATCTCGTTTTTATCAAAGCTTAAAGCCCTTGTTTTTGCCCTTTGTTGATAATTTTTCCTAAGGTTTTCATCTTCGCACATTGTTTTAAGCCCCCTAAACATCGCTTCTTCATTATTAACCTCAACCAAAAGTCCAAATTCATTTTCTCCAAAAAGCTCACTAGCCCCGCTTAAATGATTGCTACTTACAACAGCACAACCGCAAGCCAAAGCCTCGATCAAAACATTTGAAAAGCCCTCAAAGCTTGAAGCAAAGGCAAAAAACTCGCATTTGCTCATGTATTTATAAGGATTATTATCAAAGCCAAGCAAAAAGACCCTTTCTTCTAAATTTAAGCTTTTTATAAGCTCTAAAAGCTCATCTTTAAGCTCTCCCTCGCCTAAAATTAAAAGCTTAAGCTCGGTTTTAAGCCTTGAAAAAGCCCTTATCAAAAGGGCGTGATTTTTGCCCTTATCAAGCCTACCCACGCTAAGTATAAATTTATGCTTAAAGGCTATTTCTTCCTTGCTTTGAAGCCTTATTTGCTCTAAATTTACAGCATTATACAAAAGTGCTGTTTTATCCTCTCTTAATTTAAAATGAAGCCTTAAATCCTCTAAATTTCCCCTTGAATTAGCCAAAATCAAATCAGCCCTTGGATAAAGTAGATAAATCAAAGCCCTATTAACCAAGGCATTTAAAGAAAAGCCCCTATACATAACGCTTGGCGTGGTGCATTCGTTGATTATAAGCCTTGATTTAAGCCCAAAGAGCCTAGCCATTAAGGCTATGTAATTTGGGCGGTTTAAAAAAACAAAATGCGTGTTAATGCCTAAATTTTGGCAAAGTTTTTTGTATTTAAGGGCTAAAAAAGGAAGCTTAAAAAGCTTTAAAAAGGCACTTTCATTAGGCTTTGATTTTTCTAAAAAATGAATTTTAGTATCTTCAAGCTCGTAAGAAATTTTTTCATTCATCAAAATAAGATGAGTTTCATAAAAAAGATTTAAATGAGGCAAAAGCGTAGCCACAACCCTTTCAGCCCCACCACTTCCAAGCGAATAAATAAAAATTGCTAATTTTTGCATTTTAAGCTCACTCTCATTTTAGATAAGGTTTTGATAAAAGAATTTGGTAAAAAACAAAGGCATAAAAGTATAAAAGCTTCTTTATTAAAGTGGATTTTAAGGCTTTTAAAAAGGCAAAAAAACATTTTTTTATAAAGCCTTGCAAGCTTTGCATAATACGCTGCCATTTTATACTCATAAGCACATTTTTTAGCCAAATCCTTATCATTTTCAAGCTCTTTTTCTATGAGCTTTGCCATTTCAAAATAGCCTAAAAAGACCCTTGAAGCCTCATTGCTCGCATTTTTAGTAACGCTAATTTGATTATTTGTATAAATTCTTAAAGCCTTGTGTATATAAAAACTTTTTTTTGCATAAAGTTTAACCCAAAGCAAGGCTTCATTACCATAAAAATTCTCATCAAAGCGTTCATTTTCAAGTAAGGCTTTTTCAAAGATCCCCAAAAACTCTCCCTCAAATTTAGCCATTAAAAAATCTTTTTTACTTAGCTCTTGATCCTCTTTCAAACCCCTGCCACTAAGCTCATCGCTTAAAATTCCATTTTTTCTAATTACACAATTTGCCAAAACATGAGAATAGCCCTCATTTAGCTTTTTGATAAGCTCGGAAATCGCACCCTTTAAAAGCTCATCATCATCATCTAAAAAGATTATAAATTTGCCTCTAGCCTTATCTAAGGCGTTGTTTTTATTGCCATTTGGTCCTTTTTTATAGCTTTGATTAAGAAAATATTTTATCCTCTCATCTTTTTTTACTAAGCCCTCGCAAAGTTCTTTCGTGCCATCATTTGAAAAATCATCACTAATGATAAGTTCTAAATCCTTAAAATCTTGCTCTAAAACACTATTTACAGCCTTTAAAAGCAAATCTTTTCTATTATAAGTTGTAATTAAAACCGATAAAAAAGGCTTCATTTAAGCTCCTTTATAAGCTCTAGCCACTGCTTTTTGATTTTCTCAGGGTTAAAATCCTCGCATCTTTTAAGGGCATTTTGAGCTAATTTTTGGCGCAAATTTTCATCTTTCATTAAAAGTTCAAGCTTTTTAGCTAAGCCTTGGCTATCATCAACAGCTACCAAAAAGCCATCTTTTTCATCATCTATCAAGTCTTTGGCTGAGTTTATATAATCCGTGCTTATCCTTGCTATCTTAAAAAACAAGCTTTCTATAAGAACGGTTGGCAAGCCCTCGATAAATGAACACAAGCAAAGAATTTTAGCCCTTTCATAAAGAGCTTTCATGTCTTTCACGCGTCCTAAAAACTCTATTTTTACACCTAAATTTAAGGCCTGAGTTTCTAGCTTTTTTCTAAGCTCCCCATCTCCAGCTATACAAAAGCTATAATTTACCCTTAAATTTTCATCTAATAAAGAAATAGCTCTAATGAACATAGAAGGATTTTTATTGCTATCAAGTCGCCCCACAAAAAGCACCAAATTTTCTTTTTTATTAGCCTTGCTAGGGCTAAAATGACAAGGATTTAAAAGTATTTCTACCCTTTTAACAAAGCGTTCATAATAAGCCTTATCTTGCTTGCTAAGCACGGTTAAAGCCGAACAATATGGATAGCTTATACGCCTTAAAAAACGCCAAATTTTAGCTTTTAAATAACTTTGCGTGCTATGCTCACTTATGATAAGAGGGCTTTTAAGTCCTATTTTAGCTACTATGCAAGCTATATTTGTAGTATCCAAAAAAGAGATAAAAATATCAGCCTTGCTTTGTTTTAAAGCCTTTCTTAGTGCAAAATACTTCTTAAAACGGCTCATGATCTTATGATAAAGATTTTTATAGCAAAACTGAGGCAGTTCATAAAGGCTGATAGAGCTTTTTAGCTCGTAAAAACTTGGCTTATCATCAAATTTAATGATTTTAATGCTATGTTCTTTGCAAAGCTCGTTTGCAAGGCTTACTAAAACCCTCTCAGCTCCGCCACTTCCAAGACTTGCGATGATAAAGGCTATTTTCATAAAGCCTTGTCCTTAAAAGACTTGCTATCAAGCATTTTCATTTGCCCCTTATGAATTTCATAAATTTTATCGCAGCGTTCTATGCTACTTAGGCGGTGAGCGATGATGATAAGGGTTTTATCAGTGCAAAGTGTGTAAATTTCATTCATGATTTTTTGCTCGCTTTTTTTATCAAGAGCTGAGGTAGCCTCATCAAGCACTAAAATTTCAGGCTTTTGATAAAGCGCTCTTGCTATGGCTACTCTTTGCTTTTGCCCTCCGCTTAAATTTGTGTTTGAAAGCATGGAATAAATGCCATTTTCTAAAGAGCTTGCAAAGCTTTGTAAATTAGCTTGTTTTAAAACCTGCATGATTAAAGCCTCATCATAATCCTTGCTTAAGGCTATGTTATAAGCTAGGCTTTCATTATAAAGTGAAATTTCTTGAGGGATAAGCCCAATTTTGCTTCTAAAATCCTTTAAATTTGTCTCGTTTAAAGGGACATCATCAAGCAAGATCTTACCAGAACTTGGCTTTAACAAAGAGCAAAGCAAGGATACAAAGCTGCTTTTTCCGCCTCCACTTTCTCCTATGAAGGCGATTTTTTCTCCTTTTTTAAGGCTAAAATTTACATTTTCAAAAAGCATTTTTTGCTTGTTTTTATAAGCAAAGCAAAGATTTTCTACTCTAAGTTCTTTTTTAAAGCTGATTTTTTCATGTTTTAAACACTCGCTTTTTTTACTTAAAAGCTCATGAATGATATCAAGCGAGTTTTTGTAATAATAAAGATCATTTAAGCTTGTGATAATGCGGTTTGCACTTGGCATAAGGCGGTAAAGTGCTAGCACAAACATAGAAATCATCGCTAAAGATGCCTTGATATCGCCTTTTTCTTGCCAAAGTAAAAAAATAACAATGAGTATCAAAAGGCAAAAGCCTATGGCTTCAAGATAAATTCTAGGCACAGCATTTAGGCTTTCGCTAATGATATTTGCCTTTGAAAAATCCTTGCTTTGCTCTTCAAAAACCTTGCTTATAGCCCTTTCGTTACCCCTTAGTTTGATAAGGGTGAAATTGTTTAAATTTGCATTCAAGCTTTCAAAAAAGCCACTCATAGCCTCTTCTCTTTTTTTTGCTGCTTTTTTAATCCTAGGTATTAATAAACGCACTAAAATAAGAGCATTAAGAGCTAAAAAGCCACTTAAAAAAAGCGTGATTTTAAGATTTATAAAAAGCATTAAAGTGTAAAGTAAAAGCACGACAAAAAGCTCACTTAAAAGCAGTAAAAAGCTTGCTAGCATGGTGCTTAGATTAAAGGCTTCATTTGTTATGGTTTTTAGAAGAAAGCTTTGCTTTTCAAGCCTAAAATCCTCATAAGAAAGGCTTAAAATTTTATCAAAAAGCCTACTTGCAAAAAGATGATAACGACCCTTTGAAAATCTGGCTAATAAATGAAAATAAAGAGAATTTAAAAAGGCTCTTAAAAGATAAAAAGCTATCAAAAAAAGCCCAAAATAGCCCACAAAGGCATAAATTGGCAGATCAAAATGAGCATAAAAGCTTTTTAAATGCTCATTTTTTTCAAAAAGCTCAAAATCACTAGCCAGTGAAACAAAAGGCATGATAAGGCTTATCGCAAAGCTTTCTATAAAAGAAATAAACACAGAAAAGATAAGCAAGGAAAAGAAAAAGTATTTATCTTGCTTGCTTAAAACAAAAAAAAGCTTTTTTAGCACTGCTTCTCCCACTCATAAGCACTTTTGCAAATGAGTTTTAAATCATCAAATTTGGCTTTCCACGAGGTTTTTTCTTTGATCTTATTAGCATTTGAGATTAAAATGCTTGGATCTCCTGCTCTCCTTGGAGCAAATTCGACCTTAAAATTTACCCCGCTAACTTCTTTCATGGCTTCTATGACCTCTTTTACTGAAAAACCATGTCCGTAGCCCACATTAAAAATATCGCTTGGATTTTTTTCTAGATATTCTAAGGCTGCTAAATGCGCACTTGAAATATCATCAACATGGATAAAATCTCTAATGCAAGTGCCATCCTTAGTATCATAATCTGTGCCGTAAATATAAATTTTATCCCTCTTTCCAGCTGCAACTTCTGCTGCAACCTTGATTAAAAGCGTAGCTTTAGGGTAGCGTTGTCCTAGGGCATAATCCATGCAAGCACCAGCTACATTAAAATAACGCAAAATGCAGTGTTTAAACTCAGGATTTGCCCTGCTTGTATCGCGTAAAACCTGCTCGCTCATAAGCTTGCTAAAGCCATAAGGATTGATAGGATCAAGTGGACTTTCCTCGCTTACCACAGGCGTTTTTGGCTCTCCATAAACAGCTGCTGTTGATGAAAATATAAATTTATTTGTGCCGTATTTAACGCAAGCTTTGATTAAATTTGTGGTGTTTGCTGTGTTGTTAAGATAGTATTTTAAAGGATCTTGCATACTTTCAAAGACCTCAATACTTGCTGCAAAATGAACTATGGCGTCAAATTTCTCTTTTTCAAAAAGCTTATGAATGGCATCAAAATCGCTTAAATCTTGCTCAAAAAGCTTAAATTCTCTTATCTTTTGCAAGTCCTCAAGGCTTTTTTTAGAACCCTTTGAAAAATTATCCAAAACGCAAAGCTCATGCTTAGTTTTTAAAAACTGCCTAAGCGTGTGAGAGCCTATGTAGCCAGCACCGCCGCTGATTAAGATCTTCATTATTTTTCCTTAATTTAAATTGGGCTTAATTGTAGCAAGCTTTTATTAATGTTAGGAATTTTGTATTTTATAGCCTTGATAGTTTTTTGTCTTGACATTTTTTTTTTTTTGATATCGTTTCAACCAAATTTAACTTGAAAGGATACAAAATGGCAACTTACACTTGCAAATACTGCGGAGCACAATCATGTAACTCTTCATTTGCTAGAAATTCTTGTTCTAAAAGTCCAACTAAATCTCATGTTTTAATGAGTGCAACAGAAAAACTAGCAAAATATACTTGTGTTCATTGTGGTGGGTCTTCAGGCGTGCCTTCATTTGCTAGAAATTCTTGTTCAAAATCCCCTACTAAAACCCACGAATTACTTGGTTAGTTAACCGGGCTAAATTTACCAAGCCAAAGCTTTTATAGCTTAGCTTGGTTAAAGTTTTTTGCACTTTATATTTTACACTCACTAGGCAAAGTATTATTATTTTTCTAAAATCCTTTTGATTTCTTCATCACTACAATGAACAAAAATATCTACATAGCCTCTGTTTGCTTTGTGTTCTTGCAAATACTCACTCATCAAACTTAGGCTATTTGCGTAATCTTCTTCTGTTAAATTCCCCTTAATAAACTCGTATTTAAGATAGAGCATAAAGGTGTTTAAAACATCGCTTTCGCAGTATTCGTGGATCTTTTCAAGCTCATTTTGATAAAAAAGCTCTAAAACCTGATCCCCATGAACATCGTATTTGCCGGGTAAATTTGCCATAGCACAAATTGTATCAAGCCTCATTCCACGCCCAGCACCAAGACTTTCAAACAAATCACAATGCTTAAGCTCGTTAAATCTTGATTTATAGTTATTCCACTTATCGCTGATCGTGTCAAGATAGGTGCTTGCTTTGATGTTATATTTTAACGCCCTTAAGACAAGCAAGGGCATATCGTAGTTTTTGCCATTAAAACTTACAAGCTTGGGACTAAATTTATCGATGAATTTAAAAAAATTGCTTATCATTTCAGCTTCGCTCTCGCCTTCGATTTTATTGACCTTGATAAATTTGCCAAAATGATCAGTGATCACAGCACAAATGCTTATGACTTTGTGAAAAGGCAGGGGCAAAAACTCACTCGCACTTTCTTCAAACTGCTTTTTCATCGCTTCCTTGCTTACTTCAAAGTCCTCGCCCTCTAAATTCCAAACCCTACGGATAAGCTCAGTATCTAGGATACTCTCGCAATCAAAAATGCAAATAAGCTGCTGTCTTTCTTTCATTTTGCCTCAAATCTTTAGTTTATTTTTAAAAAAATTTGTTAAAATTATAGCAAAAATTAAAGAAACTTAAAGATGAAAATAGCCATAGTCCGTCTCTCAGCTCTAGGAGATATTATCCAAACTGCCATTTGTTTGCAATTTATCAAAAAATTTAAGCAAGATACGCAAATTCATTGGTTTGTTGATGAGAGATTTAAAGAGCTTCTTGAAGATCACCCCCTAATCGACAAAGTCTATGCCCTGCCTTTAAAGGATAAAAAAATCCTCAAGGTCTTAAAAATTTTACACAGGGCTAGAAAAAACGAATATGATCTTGTTGTGGATTTTCAAGGACTTGTTAAATCAGCCCTTGTAAGTAGGGCATTGTCGGTAAATAATTTTGGCTTTGATAAATATAGCCTCAAAGAAAGTTTAGCCGCAAATTTTTATAATCAAAAATTTTATAGCAACTATGATGAAAATGTCTTTTTGCGGTATTTAAATTTGATTTCTTATGTTTTTAATGAAAGTTTTGAACTTGATGATTTGAGGCTTAAAGAGCCTATTTTTAAAGCAAAAGAGGGGATTAAGCAAACTCTTGTTCAAAGATTAGCTTTAAAAAAAGATGATAAAAATATCTTGATTCATGTTGGTTCAAGTGTTGAAAATAAAATTTATCCAAAGGAAAGATTAGCCATACTTATCAATCTCATCTTAAAGCATTACGAGCAAGCAAGGATCTTTCTTGCTTGGGGAAATGATAAAGAGCTTAAATTTTCAAAAGATTTGCTTGCTTCTTGTGTTGCTTCTCAAAGGCTTGAAATTTTGCAAAAACTAAGCTTGCAAGAACTTATAGCCATGACCAAGCTTAGCTCTTTAGTGATAGGAAATGACAGCGGTCCAACGCATCTAGCCTTTGCGATGAATAAGCCCTCTATCACTATCTTTGGAGCTACTCCAAGTGGTCGAAATGCCTTTGCGACACCTATAAATAGGGTTATTGATTCTGGTAAGAAAATTCTTCATGCAAAGCATTTGGATAAGAGTGATTTTTGCATACAAAATGTTGATGAAGATAAGATCTTTGAGCTTACAAAAGAGCTTTTGGGGTAAGATGGATTATTTGTATTTAAGTTTGTATTATGTGTTGAAATTCTTTGTGTGGATTTTGCCTGATTTTTTACTTCAAATTTTTATTAAATTTATTGCTAAAAGCGTGTATGTGTTCAATGCAAAGCATAGAAAAATCATCAGAGCAAATTTAGATCTTTGCTTTCCTGAAAAAAGTGAGCAAGAAAAAGAAGCGATCACTCTTGAAATTTATCAAAATTTTGCTTTTTTTGCCATAGATGCTTTAAAAAATCAAAATACAAGTAAAGAAAAGGTTTTGCAAAAGGTTGTTTGTGATGAAGAAGTGGTAAATGCTTATGTTGATTTTACTCGCCCCATAGTTTTTACTACAGCACATTTTGGAAATTGGGAGCTTTTGCCTTTATTTTTTGCGGCTCAATTTAAGCCTATGAGCGTTGTAGGTAGGGCTTTAGATAGCAAGGCTATGGACAAGATTTTACAAAAGAATCGTCATCAATTTGATATAGAAATTATCGACAAAAAAGGTGGTTTAAGAAAAATGCTTGCTTGTCTTAAGCAAAAAAGACCCTTGGGCATACTTACCGATCAAGATGCAAGCGATAGCGAAAGTCTTGTGCTTGATTTTTTTGGCAAAAAGGTAAATTGGGTTGTAGGAGCTAGTGTGGTGGCTAAAAAAACAGGAGCTTTGCTCATACCAACCTTTATCTTTAAAAACGAGGATAAAAATTTTGAAATAAAGGTTTTCAAACCTATGGATAGTAAAACAGCAAGCATAGAAGAACTTACCTGCTATCAAGCAAAATGTTGTGAAGAAATGATCAAGCTTAAACCTGAACAATACTTCTTCTTTCATAAAAGATTTAAAAGATTTTATAATGAAATTTACTTATAGAGGAAAAAAGTCTTGAAAAACAGCGATAAAATCAGCGTTTGCATAATAGCAAAAAACGCTCAAAAAAGCTTAAAAGAATGCCTTCAATCCTTAAAGGGCTTTGATGAGATTGTTTTACTTATAAATGATAGCAGTGATAAAACTCTAGAAATTGCAAAAGATTTTCAAAAAAGCTATGCAAATTTACGCATAGAAAAAAGTGAGTTTATAGGCTTTGGAGCACTTAAAAATCTTTGCGTGAGCTTTGCTAAAAACGAGTGGATCTTAAGCATTGATAGTGATGAAATTTTAGAAAAAAAAGCCTTTGATGAGATAGGTAGCTTGAGTTTGAAAGAAAACGAACTTTACGCCTTGCCTCGCAAAAACTTATATGCTGGTGAGTGGATAAAAGCAAGTGGCTGGTATCCTGACTTTGTTTTTAGGCTTTTTAACAAAAATCACACTAAATTTAATGAAAATTTAGTGCATGAAAGCGTAATGATACAAAAAGATACTAAGAAAATTTATCTTAAAAATGCACTCAGGCATTATGCTTTTAATGACATTCAAGGCTTACTTGATAAGCTTTGTCATTATTCTAGCCTTTATGCAAGGGCAAATATCCATAAAAAAAGCTCTGTTTCAAAGGCTATTTTAAGAAGTATTTGGAAATTTTTTAGGGATTATTTTTTTAAAAAGGGCTTTTTATATGGCTATAAGGGCTTTGTGATAAGCTTTTGTAATGCTTTGGGAGTCTTTTTTAAATATATGAAGCTTTATGAATTGCAGCTAAAAAAGGCATCAGTTAGCCTTATCATCACAACTTATAATCAAAAAGAGCGTTTAGCTTTGGTGCTTGATAGCGTCAAGGCTTTAAAATACTTGCCAGATGAGCTTTTGATCGCTGATGATGGCTCAAAGCCTGATACTAAAGAGCTTATTGAAAAATATGCTAAGGATTTTCCTTGTGCTTTAAGGCATATTTGGCAAGAGGATAAGGGCTTTGCACTAAGTGAAATTCGAAATAAGGCTGTGAGTGCTTCAAAAAGTGATTATATTATCATTGTAGATGGGGATATGATACTAGGGCCTCATTTTGTTAAAGATCATCTTGATTTTGCAAAAAAGGGAGTGTTTTTGCAAGGCTCAAGAGTGATTTTAAACGAAGATGAAAGCAAGGAAATTTTAGAAAAAAAGGCTTTTGAAAAGGCTTTTGAAAAAAGAAGTTTCAAGGCTAAAAGATGCTCTTTTTTAGCTAGGCTCATTTATAAAAGCTCTAAAATCACAGCTTCTTTTTTTGAAAAAAAAGAGCTTATCAAAGGCGTGAGAGGCTGTAATATGAGCTTTTTTAAAGAAGATTTTGATAAAATAGAGGGCTTTAATGAAAAATTTAAGGGCTGGGGACGAGAAGATAGCGAATTTGTGGCTAGGTTTTTGTTTGCAGGAGGTACTTTTAGAAGGCTTAAATTTAAAGCTCTTGCCTTTCATATTTGGCATAAAGAAAACAAGAAGGCTGATTTTAGTGCAAATCATCAGCTTTATTTGCAAAGCTTAAGAGAAAAAAAGATAGGCTGGAGGGATAAACTTTAGCTTTTTTTAAAATAAATTCTATCAAATCTTTTTTAATCCCCAAAGATAGGATCAACGCCTTGTATAGTGGTGTGAAGTTTATGTAAAAAGCTTTTGCTTTTTATGTCTTGCCATTTTTCGCGTAAATCCCCTTTTTTAGCGTGAAATTGCACGAGGTGAATATCTGTATCGTTGGTAAGCTCGCAGTTTAAAGCCTGATAATTTTCATTTTCAAGCAGTAAATCAAAGATAAAATGTAGGGTAAAATAATGAGGAAGCTCGTTTTCTTTTTGCCAAAAGTTCATCAAAATGTCTTTTAAGGCAGTTATTAGCGGATAATCTTTCTTCGCGATGATAAAAGCTGAAAAAAACCTTGCACGAAAGTCCTTTTCCCAAATGAAATACCTATAATCAAAAGCAGTCCATTCTTTGTGATCTTGTGGCTTTAGCTTTGATCGCTGATAAACAAAAAAGTCTTTTTGACAAAGTTTTTGTGGGATTTTATCACTTAAAAAAATGCTTGCATCAAGCCAAATTCCCCCATAAACGCTTAGCAAGCTCATGCGAAGCAAGTCAGAAAAGAAAGTAACGCTTTTTTCGCCAAAACTTTTTTGCCTTAGCTTTTCATAAACAAAATCAGGAAAATCAATATAATCTTTAATGCTTTGCTCATCTAAAACGATGATCTTATACTCTTTTCCCATATGCTTTTTAACTGAGCTTAGGCATTTTTGAATGAGAGCTGGGGCGTTTTGTTCGCCTTGATACCAAAGTTGCCAAATGATTTTTTCATCTTCAAAATGCTTTTTGGCTTTGAAAGGAAAATTTGGAATTGCACCCTCTAAAAAAGGTAGGACATAGTTTTGCTTGAGGAAATTTGCTGCTTTGGGGTGTTCTATCTTATTTCTCATGAGTCCTTTTAATCTTCTTCTAAATGATTTAAAAGGAGTAAGTTTAGCGACTAAAAAATATGTAATTTCATTAAATATAAAAGCCTCACTCCTCAACATAATTTCCCCTATCTTTGTAATCAAACTTAATATGAAGTTTTTTTCTATAAATAAATTTATAGAAAAAGTATTTTATCATATTTTTCAATAAGCAAAGGTATTTTTCATCTTTAAGGTTTTTTTTGATTTCTTTTTTGGCGAGTTTATAAAAGATAATGGTGGTTTCAAAACTTCTTATACTTAGACTTTTTATCTTTTCCTTGGGCATAAATTCATATAAAGAATCAAACCAAGCATAAGAGCGGTGTAAAGTATAATTTTGCGGATAGTTTCTCACGCACCAAAGTAGAAAAATTTGATCATCGTCCATAAGTCCCATACTTGCAAAGCATTTTAAAGCTTCCCTAAAATGCTTGTGAAATTCACGCCAAGCTGTTTTGTTGCCAAAAAGCAAGCCACCCATGATAAAGGTTTTCATAGAAAAATAAATACTTGCAAGATTGTCTTTTTCTTCATCTTTGAGTTTGAAAAAATTCATCTTATCTTTTGACATTTTTTCATTGTTAATGAGAGTAAAATTAAACTGCGTTTTATCGGTAAAAAAATCATCTGTATGGTTAAAGCCAAAATCAAGCCACATAAAATTTTCCTCGCCTAAACCTCTTTGTATAGAGTCACAAACGCAAAGAACTTTCATATACATCAAAAAGCAATACTCAGCACTAATGCACTCGATATTCCTAGGATTTGCCCTTGCTTTAGTTTGATCAAAATTTTGGAAAGTATTTCTTATCAAAGCTAGGCTTTGTGGCTCAAAGCTTTCAAATTCCTTTATGATGATCGTTGTTTTATGCTCTAAGCCGTGCTTTTTTCTTTCATTGAGGATATCTTCTTTAAATTCTTTATCTGTATAGATGATAAGCTCATTTTTAAGCCCAGCCCAAAAAGAAAAATACTCTAAGTATTTTGCAATATCTCTTTCAGCTCCCACGATAGATTCTCGTTTTATATCATAAAAAGCTGTGATGATAGTAATTTGATCATTCATGTATTGTAGCTCACCATGCGTTGAGTATTTCTACAACTTTTTTTACCTGTGTATCTTGCATTGCAGGAGATATGGGTAGGGATAAGACTTCTTCATGAATTTGCTCACTTATGTGTAAATTTAGATGATGAAGTTCAGGATAGCACTCTTGTTTGTGAGGGGGAATTGGGTAATGGATAATGGTTTGAATTTGATTTTTCTCTAAATACTTTTGAAGCTCATCTCTTTGTTTGCTTCTGATGACAAAAAGATGCCAAACATGAGATTTATCATCTTGGCTTTGAGGCAAGATTATTTTAGGGTTATTGATATGAGTTCTATAGAAATTTGCTATTTCTCTTCTTTTTTGATTATCCTCGTCTAAATATTTTAGTTTTACACTTAATACTCCTGCTTGAATCTCATCTAAGCGCGAATTTAAGCCTTTATAAAGATTTTGGTATTTAATGTGTGAGCCATAGTTTGCCAAGGCTCGTATTTTTTGAGCTAGATTATCATCGTTGGTAGTGATACAACCCCCATCTCCTAAACAACCTAAATTTTTACCCGGATAAAAAGAAAAAGCCCCTGCATCACCTAAATTTCCAACTCTTTTTTGGGTATAAAGTTCGATTGCCCCATGAGCTTGAGCGCAATCTTCTATGATTTTGAGTTTGTATTTTTGAGCTAAGGTATAAATTTTACCCATATCAACAGCTTGTCCGTAAAGATGAACAACCATGATAGCTTTCGTATTGGGTGTGATTTTTTCTTCTATTAGATCAGGGTTGATGTTATAAGTGTTGATATCAGGTTCAACTAAAACAGGCTTTAAGGCATTATCACTAATAGCTAATATAGAAGCTATATAGGTATTTGCTGGAACTATAATCTCATCATTTTCTTTAAAATCATAGGCTTTAATGATAAGTCTTAAGCCGTCAAGTCCATTTGCACAAGCTACGCAGTGTTTTGTTCCACAAAAATCAGCAAATTTTTTTTCAAAGTTTTGAACTTCTTTTCCAAGTAGATACCATCCACTATCAAGAACACGAGAAATAGCTTCATCAATCTCTTTTCTATATGTTTGATTGAGTTCAAATAAATCTAAAAATTTAATCATCTTAAAACCTCCAAAATAATAAATAAAATCAGCAAAATTCCAAAAAAAATCAGGCTAATTTTAAAAAATTTCTTGTATTTTTTATATTTTTTTATGTAGGTATCATCTTCCTTGCAAAATAAAGCAAGATCTAGCATGGACTTAAAGGTAAAATTATACCTTTCATGCAAGGCTTGAGCATTTGTATCATAAGCTTTCATTATCTTATGATAGCCCCAAATTCTTCTTTCAAGATGAGGAGATAAAAGAGCCATTTTTCCTAAGAAAAAAGAGATATCATCTTCAAAAATTTCTATATATTCTTGAGAGTTTTCAGCAGAAAAAATTTGCTTTAAAAGCTTTAAATCTTTGCATTGTAGGAAGGTATCCATGATCATTTGGGTTTCTAAGTTTTCTCTTATTTTGGTTAGGGGATTATTCTGCGCACTTATACTTGGATTTTGTATATCAAGGCGGTATTTGACAAGTTTTTCATCAAGTATGGTGTATTCGTATTGCAAAAGAAGCTTAATGTGCATTTGGGTATCTTGTTGGTTGCATATACATAGAGGTAAAGGATAAAGTACTCGTTCAAAAATATCCCTTCTCATGCTTAGTCCAGGAGAGGTAAGACAGTTTCCTTTTAAAAAAAGATGATTTAAAAGCTTTTCCCTACTCATTTTGATGGGTTGGTGGCTTTGCTTAGTTAAAACTTGGTTTTGGATATCTATGAGAGTGAGGCTTGGAACGATGATATTATTTTTTTTATCTTGGAAGTATTTGTTGTATTCATTTAAAGCGTTTTGTTCAAACATATCATCACTTGCACAAAATATGATAATTTCTCCGCTCGAGTGCTTAAATGCGGTATTTAAGCTCGCGTTAATGCCTTGATTAAAAGAATGACAAATGAGTTTAATCCTTGTATCGTTATATTGTTGTATCTTCTTAACATTGTTATCTTTTGAGCAATCATCAACGATGATTAACTCAAAGTCTCTAAATTCTTGTTTTAAAACACTTTCTATAAAAAAGCCAACATATTGTTCGTGATTGAAGCTTGGACAGAGTATCGAAAATTTAGGCATTTTTTAGCTTTCTATACTGAAATTTTATAAAATGAAATAAAACTATAAATTTTTTATTCATAATTCTTTCTTTTCTAAAAATATAATCTGCTAAAGTATAATACGGCTTTAAAGAAGCAAAATGTTCATCAAGATAACCTTGTATAGTTTTTTGATCTTCTAGGGAAAATTTATCTTGATCTTGTAGATACATATTTTGTAGGTAATAAAACTCGCTGTATCTGTGTTTGTTTATTGTTTTGATTAAAGATTTTTTCATTTTTTCTTTTTTTGCTAGTTCTTCTAATCTCATAAAAACCCTATAGACATTAAATTTTCTTGGCGAATGCTTCTTAGTCAAACTTTCATCAAGTTGATAGTATATATAAGTAGCATCTTTACAAAAAGCAATTTTCCTAGCATAGTAAATAAATTCTCTTGTTGAGTATTCATCATCATTCATACCCCCCAGCTAAATCCTAGCTTTTTTACAAGAGAACTTTTGTAAAGATTTGCGCCATGAATTTTCCAATCAAGACTATATTTAAAAGCTTCTTTGCCTTCAAGTATCATACTTTGCGTGTTTTCATCATTATCTATACCCGCTAATTCATGATTTTTGCTTGGATTTTGAGGGTAGTAAAATAAAAGATCTGGTACTATGATGTCAATACTTTCATCGTTTAATTCCTCGTATCTTTTGATGAGTAGTTCAAAGCATGTTTTACTTAATTCATCATCATATCCTAGAAAAAAGATAAATTCTCCACTTGCTTGTTCAAGAGCTAGAGGATAGCTAATGATAGGATATCCCATGTTTTTTTCATTACGAAATACTTTTATTCTTTTATCTTTGTAAGCAAGTTTTAAAAGTACTTCATAGGTATTATCGCTAGAGCAATCATCGATGCAAATTGCTTCCCAATTGTCATAACTTTGCTTAAGCACAGATCCAAGACTTCTTTCTAGGTATTTTACTGAATTATAGCAAGGTATGATAACTGAAATTTTATGAGACATTTTTATCCTTGATTTGACCTTAAAATTTGTATTGTATCATAACAAGATTTATTTTTTATTAAAATCTAACTCCTTATAAGCAGTTATTTTGTAGCCATCTATACCTGATAGTATGAAGCAGTTTTTAAACTCTGTAAAAGAATTAAATCCAATAAATTCTTCGCTTAATATGCTAGATTTTATCTTTATGCCTTTTAGCGTTGGTAGTTGGTATTCTTTAAATATAAAGGCTCGTATTTGGTTGTGTATTTCAAAGCTTGTTTTGTTTAAATTGATCTTTATATCATTAAAATCTACATCAGCTTTTGAGTAATAGCTACTGGAAATAACATTTTGTTTGAGAGTTTGATAATTTTGTGATAGTAGCTTTTCTATATTTTCTTTAAATAGGCAAAAGCCATTATTTAAGTATTTAAAATACAAATGCCTAGCTGTATCATTTATATCAATGTCAAAAATCTTTTGAGCTATAATATCGCCCGTATCGATACCATCATTAATTTTGTGTAGTGTAACGCCAGAATCTTTCTCACCATATAAAATAGGCATAATGGAAGTATACATACCCTTATAGAGGGGGAGTTTTGAAAAATGGATATTATATAGCCTTTTTGTGAGGAAATTACTTGTTTTTATGAGCCTATCAAATTCTAAAGATATAAACAGAGAATTCTCCATATCATAGGCTTCTTTTAGACTAATTTCTCTCACATTTAAGCTCTTTGCTAAATTTTTTAGTGAGGGTTGCCATGAGTTTAGCCCTTTATCTGTTTTATTTGATATTATGACTATTTCATCTTTGCTTACATAATGTTTTAGCATGTATTTTAGAGCATTTGTAGCTATTTGATTTTTGCCTGCTATGATTATTTTGCACATTAATTTTCCTCTATGATGCTTTTTGTAGGGTATAATGAGAAAGGTTGGGGTCAATTTTTACAATGAAAGTGTGTTTTAGAAGTAGTAAGTATTGATTGCTTATATATCTAGCATACCCCCCCCCCATATCAGTTGGTGTAAGATATTTTTTATATTTCGTTTTTGTTATTTCAAAGTCTTTTTTCAAAAAAATAAAATAAAAATTATCCTCATCTTCTCGAATTATTTTTGCTCCAAATCTTTTATGAAAAGCTATAACTTTAGAGTTTTGTTTTCTTACATCAAAATGGCTTTGTTCAAAGCCTAAAATTTCAAAGGCAAAGATATAAATTTGAAGAACTGACTGTATAGCTGTATCTGCTGGAGCTTCATCTTTTATAATCCAACTTCCCCAGCAAAAAGAATTATCCCTAAAGTCATAAGTCCTTACAACACCTAGTTTTTCACCACTTTTTGATTCTATAACAAAATAAAATTCTTTATTTTCTTTTTCTCTTTGTTTATAGGTGTAGATCCATTCTTCTTGAGCTTTAAGAGTTTGAGTTGTAGGAGAAAGAAATTTGTTTTTATTTACATTGCTACGAAGTTCAAGTATAAAGCTTGCATCGCTTACTTGAACCAAACGCATGTTAATACTTTTAGAACTTATGGGAAAACTTTGATTGAGTATGTTTTGAAGTTGAGGATTTTTCATGCTATCCTCAACTTTTGGCAAGAAGAAGCTAGGAGTCTAACCCCCCCCCCCCATGGAAATAATATTTTGTTTGCTAAAAACAATCATATCATCAGCCACATCTTTTGTAACAATGCAACCAGCTCCTATGATAGCATTTCTGCCTATCTTTATACCCGGTAGTATGGTGGCATTTGCACCGATTGAAGCACCTTTTTTGATGATAGTTTTTAAAAATTTATCAGGATATTGTCTTGACTTTGGATATTTGTCATTGCAAAAAGTTACATTAGGACCTATAAAAACATCATCTTCAATTTCTATACCGTCCCAAATTTGAACTCCACATTTTATCGTAACATTATCGCCTATTTTGACATCATTTTCTATAAAACAATGCGAGCAGATATTGCAGTTTTTGCCTATGATAGCTTTTGGCAATACAACGCAAAATTGCCAAATTTTTGTTTTTGTTCCTATGCTTTTACTTTGTACATCACAAAGAGGATGTAACATGATATTCTCGTTCATATCAAAAACCTTTAAATTTTAAATTTTGATACATGATCACTTTTCCTTACATATTTTTAAAAATTCATCATAGGATCTGATATATTCTTTCTCATCATAATAATCACTTGCTAGCACCATAAGCTTTGCTCCATAAGAAAAGTTTTTCATTTCTCTCCATATATTTTTTCCTATATAAAGTCCTATATCAGGTCGGTTAAGAACTATATTTTGTTTTTCTTTTCCATCATCAAGTATAAACTCACAAGACCCATCAATTGCTATAATGAGTTGTTCTAAATTTACATGTGCATGTTTGCCCCTATCTTCTTCTGGCAAGGTATCAAAGATATAATACACCCTTTTTATCTCAAAAGGCACATTTTTATTTGCTTCCAAAGAAACAAGTTTTCCTCTTTCATCTCCTAAAACCTTCATCTTTAGTAACTTAATATTCATTTTTAAACCCTTAAGCTACCTTAGAGTAAGGGTTTAAAAATTCTCTAACCCCCCCCCCCATGAGTTTTTTAAATTCTTCATAGTCTTTGATGTATTCGTTTTTATCATAGTGAGTATTTGTAAGCACTAGTAAAATGGCATCTTTGGAAAAGTCATACATTTGTTTCCATATCATTTTATCTATATAAAGAGCCTTATGTTTTTCTTTTAGATTTATAATTTCAGTGCTTTTCCCATCATCGATTTTTATTTTGCAACTCCCATTCATCATGATAAACAAAAACTGAGAGTTTTTATTAGCGTGATTGCCTCTTATGCATTCGTTGTTTGTATTATAAATATAAAAAATTCTTTTGATCTCAAAGGGACAATTTTGGTTTTTCTCGCAAGCTATGAGAAGGGCATTTTCGCTTTCATTGCTTTTAAGATCAATGATTTTGTAATTCATGCTTTTCCTTTCACTGAATAATTGTTTTGATAAGGCGAGCTGGATTTCCAGCGATGATAGAGTTTTTTTCAAATGATTTTGTAACCACACTTCCACACCCTATCACACTTCCTGCACCTATGCAAACTCCTTTTAAGATGGTAACATTTGCTCCTATAAAACAATCATCTTCTATGATAACATCTGCTGATTTAACCTTATTTATATCTGTTCTATCTTTTATGTAAAGAGCATGAAAATCAGAGTTTATAACGCAAAAATCAACACCTATAAGACAATTTTTCCCAATGCTGATATGATTTTTATCAGCACACAAATAAAAATTATTATTAAGATAAGAGTTTTTGTCTATGTTAATCCCCCCCCCCTGCGAGTTTCTATGTGATTATATCCGCTATAAAATTTTGGAGATGGGAAATATCCGAGCGTTACACTCCCTTCTATATTGATCTTTCCATCATTTTGCAAAAAAAGAGTAGGGGATAAAATATTTGCCTTTGTTTGCACTTTGTGATCTGAAAGTATAGATTTAAACCAAAAGATACGAAATTTTTGCAAGAACTTTGCTATTTTTTTCATATTTTAATCAACCTTTATATTTTTGAATATAATACAAAATGGTTTTTTCTAAACCGCTTTCAAAACTCTCATCTGCTTTAAAGCCTAGTTGTTCTCGTATTTTCGTAGAGTCAATAGCATATCTTCTATCATGTCCTGCTCTATCGGCAACAAAACGGATTTGCTCTTTATAGCTTGTGTTTTTAGGGAGTTTTGTATCTAAAATTTCACAAATTATTCTTGCAATTTCCAAATTTTGATGTTCCTCGTTTGCACCTATGCAAAAATTATCAAAAAATCCCTCATTATCCTTTTTATTTTTGCAATTTTTTAAACCATAATGAAATACTTTTTCAATGCCCTTGCAATGATCAATCACATAGAGCCAATCTCTAATATTTTTACCATCTCCATAAATAGGAAT
Source organism: Campylobacter sp. MIT 99-7217 (assembly GCF_006864365.1). Taxonomy (NCBI): domain Bacteria; kingdom Pseudomonadati; phylum Campylobacterota; class Epsilonproteobacteria; order Campylobacterales; family Campylobacteraceae; genus Campylobacter; species Campylobacter sp. MIT 99-7217. The sequence continues at coordinate 103,041 of NZ_QHLJ01000002.1, read as the reverse complement.
ATCTTTGTTTGCTAAGGCATTACGAATGATTGTTGGTATTAATTTTTCATCATGTTGATGAGGTCCGTAGTTATTTGAGCAGTTCGTAATTACAGCATTCAAACCATAAGTATGAGCATAGCTTCTAACAAGCATATCACTACTTGCCTTTGAGGCAGAATAAGGGGAATTTGGTGCATAAGGCGATGTTTCGCTAAAAAAACCACTTTCTTTCAAACTTCCAAAAACCTCATCTGTGCTGATATGATGAAATAAAGTATTTTCTAAGCCTTTTTTTGCTAAGAAAGGTTTTTCATACCAATATTCATAAGCACATAAGAGTAGATTAAAAGTGCCATTAATATTTGTTTTAATAAAAATATCAGGAGTGTTAATAGAATTATCTACATGTGATTCGGCGGCAAAGTGTATTACTGCATTTATTTTGTATTCGCGAAAAAGCTTAGAAACGAGATCTTTATCGTTGATATCTCCTTGCATAAAAACATAGTTTGAATGATCTTTTAATGCTTTAAGATTATCTAAATTTCCAGCATATGTTAGTAAGTCAAGATTGATGATCTTATCTTCGGGATTATTATTAAGATAATGAAAAATAAAGTTACTGCCTATAAATCCGGCTCCACCGGTTACTAAGATAGTATTCATGATCTTACTTTTCCTTTAAGATCTTTGAAAGATATTCGCCGTAAGAACTTTTTTGTAGTAGTTTTGCTCTTTGGGATAATAAATTCGCATCAATCCAGCCATTATTAAAAGCAATTTCTTCCAAACAAGCGATCTTGTATCCTTGCCTTAGCTCTATGGTTTGTACAAAACTTCCAGCCTCTATCAAACTATCATGTGTCCCTGTATCAAGCCATGCAAAGCCTCTACCTAAATTTATACTTTTAAGCTTCGAAGCTTCGAGGTATTTTAAATTTACATCAGTTATTTCTAATTCGCCTCTAGCACTTGGCTTTATGCTTTTAGCATATTCTATGCATTTATTATCATAAAAATATAATCCAGTAACAGCATAGTTTGACTTGGGTTCTTTAGGTTTTTCTTCAAGACTTAAAACCTTACCTTCTTTATCAATTTGTGCAACACCAAAACGCCAAGGATCATTAACATGATAGGAAAATATGGTTGCATAGTTTGATTTGACCCATTCTTTCGCATTTGCAAGATAAGTACTTAATCCTTGTCCATAAAATACATTATCACCCAAGATAAGGCAAAGATCATCTCCTTTGGCGAAATTTTCAGCTAAAATAAGTCCTTGAGCTAAGCCTTCCGGTTTTTCTTGGATAATGTATTCAAAATGCATTCCAAGCCAAGATCCATCTCCAAAAAGTTCTTTAAATTTAGGAGTATCTTTAGGAGTGGAAATAATGAGAACTTCACGAATAGAGGCAAGCATTAAAACAGAAAGAGGGTAATAAATCATTGGCTTATCATAGACTGGTAAAAGTTGTTTGCATAGGGTTAAAGTACTTGGAAAAAGTCTAGTCCCACTTCCTCCCGCTAAGATTATACCTTTCATAATCTTCCTTAAAAAATGAGTGATTTATATTTTTATGGGAAACTATATCTAAAAAACTCTTTATTATTTCTAAAAGTGTTTTTCAAATCTTATTTATTTTATCATGTAATAAAATATGTTTTGTTATAATTTATTTCAAGGAGTTTTGAATGCAAAAAAAAGTTGGCGTGATTATACCTATATACAATGTTGAAAAGTATTTAGAAGAGTGTTTAGATAGCGTTTTAAATCAAACTTATACGAATTTAGAAATTATTTTGATAAATGACGGATCAAGCGATAATAGCCTTGAAATTGCCAAAAAATACGCCCTAAAAGATGAAAGAATAATCCTCATCGATAAAGAAAACGCAGGTCAAAGCGTAGCTAGAAATGTAGGCATAGAGCTTTTTTGTGAAGGATTTAAGCTTTGTTTTGATGAAAGCTTGAGCAAAGAAAGTGAGTTTAGAGTTTATAAAATATCCAATGAAAATCCTAAAAATATCAAGCAAATTTACACCATAAGGGAAAATTTTAGAATTTGTAGTGTTGATTATATCATCTTTTTAGATAGTGATGATTTTTGGGAAAAAACCTGCCTTGAAGAGTGCATAAATAAGGCTTTGGGTATGGATATCGTATGGTTTGATTATGACTGCGTGTATGATGGGGTGGAAAAGTCCAAAAAAGAAAGTAAATCATGGCTCAAACAATACAGATTTAAAGAAGGCGTTATAAGCTCTAAAGAATGGCTTAAACAAAGCATTGTTACTAAAAAGAAAAAATTTGCCTTTTCTTTTATGGGCTTGATTGATTTTAATTTTTTGAAAAGCTTAAAACTTAAATTTATTGAGCATATTTATGCTGAGGATCATCATTTTGGGATTTTACTTTTTTCAAGTGCAAAAAATATCTACATTTTGCCTAAAATTTTATATCATTATAGAATTCGTCCAAACTCAAGTACCAATGCTATCAAAAAGATAAAATTACCTTCAAATTTAGAGCATTTGCATAGGGACTTTGATGATGAAGATGGGGTTAAAGCTTATTATGAGATACATAATTTTACTAAGGTTTCTTTGGCTTTGATAGAATTTATAAGATCAAATAATGATGATTTTACTAAAAAAGTGATTAAAAATCTTTTTTTACCAAATTACTGCAAGCAAGCTTTAAAAATCAAAAACTTTGACAAAGATCCCTTAAATTTAAGCTCATATTCAAAGGAGTTAAAGCCTTTTTGTAAAAATAAAATTGCTTATAAATTATGGCTTTTTTGGGCTGGAATTAAATAAAGAAAAAATTTTCTTAGGATTACGCCAATACATTCTTAATACCAAAAATTTCCTAAGCTTTTTTGCATTAATGCTCATTTTGTCAAGCAAGGCTTTAGGATCAAGATAATTGAAATGAGAAAAATTAAAAATATAATCATAGCTGTATCTAAAAATACATTTTTTGAAAAATTTTTTTTCTTTTCTTGAATTATTTTGTGTTTTAGAAAAATTATAAATATTATACGCGATGATGACATTACCATATGTTCTAAAATATTCTCTTAAATCCTTATAACTTGTAAAATATGGTTTTAAAGGCTCTAAAAATTTAGGAAGTTTTTGAGGAAATGTATCATCATTTTGGCTTGTCGTTATAGAATTAGCCCTTATCCTGTAAATATAGCCCTTATAATCAGATTTTAAAATCCTCAAAGCTAAGCAAAAAAGTAAGGTGCCAAAGTCGTGATCCTCATGGTAAATTCCGTGGGTAAAACGAAGCTTATAGCGGTTTAAAATTTCACTTTGAAAGCTTCCTTGCCATGCAAAGAAAAAATCATAAAATCTATTTTTGATCAAAAAATCAAGTCCTTTGTCAAAGAGGGATTGTTTATTTTTAAGCTTTGTTTGATTTGTGATGAATTGTTGATTGCTTTCATGAAATTCTATCCACTCATGCATACAAATTTCAAGCTTTTCTCTTTGCATTTGCCTCACGCAAAATTCTATACAATCAAGTTTTAAATAATCATCACTATCTACAAAATGAATGATTCTTTTAGGCAGTTCTTGAATTATAAAATCATTGATATTTTCTAAATCACTTTGAATGAAATTTGAAGCTTTAAGCTTAAAATGCTTGTTTATTTCATTTGGGCTTAAGATTTTAACGCTTTCATCAAAGCTTAGGGTTTTTGTAAAGCTTGAAATTCCCACATTTGTGGAGGAATTTGCAAAATCTTCAAAAAAGCTTCTCAAAGCAGTGCCTTTGATAAACTCAAGTCCTGTATTTCTTGCCGAACTTAACCCACCATTTGGCTTTGAAATGACAAAAATCCTTTTATCTTTTTTCGCATACTCAAGGCAAAGCTCTAAACTTTCATCTTCGCTTCCATCATCAACTAAGATAATATCTAAATTTTTATAGCTTTGATTTATAACACTTTCAAGACATTCTTTAAGATAGTTTTTCACATTAAAAATAGGGATTATGATACTAACAAGTGGGTTTTGCAAATTCTAGTCCTTTTTAAGGCAAGATTATATCTAAATTTTGTTATATGAAGTTTAAGTTATACCAAAGAGAATGTAACCTTATTTTGATATAATTTTGCCTTAAATTCTCTAAGGAAAATAAATGAAAGCGTTAGCACTTTTTAGTGGTGGGCTTGATAGTATGCTAGCTATGAAGCTTATCACAGATCAAGGCATAGAAGTAAAGGCTCTAAATATCAACATAGGCTTTGGCTCAAGAGAAGACAAAAGCGAACTTATGGCAAGAAGAGCGGCTATGGTTGGAGCAAGCTTTGAGATGATTGATGTGCGAAATGCGTATTTGCAAAAGGTGCTTTTTAACCCTCAGTATGGCTATGGCAAGCATTTTAATCCTTGCATTGATTGCCATGCTTTCATGTTTAAAACAGCTCTTGCTATGCTTGAAAGCGAAAAAGCAAGCTTTATCATAACAGGCGAAGTTTTAGGGCAACGCCCCATGAGTCAAAGAAATGACGCTATGGCAAAGGTAAAAAGCTTGTCAGGCGATGATGAGGATCTTATCTTGCGTCCTATGTGCGCTAAAAACTTGCCTCTAACAAAGCCTGAAAGGCTTGGCTGGGTGGATAGAGAAAAACTTGAGGGCATAAGTGGTAGAAGCCGTAAAAGACAGCTTGAACTTGCGGCTATTTTTGGCTTAGAAGACTTTGAAAGCCCGGGAGGTGGCTGTTTGCTCACTCTTGAAAGCTTTGCTAGGAAAATCAAAGACTTCAAAGAATTTGATCAAAATATGCAGGTAAATGACGCCCAGCTTCTAAAATACGGACGCCATTTAAGGCTAGAAAATGGTGCAAAAATGATAGTAGGGCGAAATGAGCTTGAAAACGAGCTTTTAAGAGGGCTAAAAACCGATAAATACGAGGAAATAAAGCTTTTTGACTTAGTTGGGGCTTATTCTTTGGTGGATAAAAATATAAATGAAAATGACTTAAATTTAGCCCTTAAGATCGCTTTAAGCTACAGCAAGGCAGAGCCTCAAAAAGAATACGAATTAGGCTTTAAAGATAAGCTTTACAAGGCTTCTTCGCTCGCTGATAAAAGCTTAGCGGCAAGGTATTTTGTAGCCTCATAAAGAAAGTTATATGGAAAATAAAAGCATAGCGATTTTTATAGACGCAGAAAATATCCCGGCAAAATACGCAAAGGCGATTTTTGATATAGCTTTGGATTATGGAGAAATCATCATTAAGCGTATTTATGCAGATTGGACTCAAAAGAATTTACAAGGCTGGAGGGAGCAAATCGCTGAATATTCGATCATAGCCATGCAGCAGTTTAATTTTGCGGCAAATAAAAACTCAAGCGATATGTATTTGATCACTGAGATTATGAGTATTTTTTATGAAAAGGATATTGATATTTTTGTGATCGTTTCAAGCGATAGTGATTACACTTCCTTGATACAAAAGCTAAGAGAAAACAAAAAGCAAGTTATAGGAATGGGGCTTGAAAAGTCTATAAAATCATATGTCAATGCCTTTAGTGAGTTTTTTTATCTCGATCAAAATGAAAACCAAAAAGAAAGCATTTTAAGTAAGGATCATCTTAAAGATCTCATCAACATAACAGAACAACTAATCGATGAAAAAGGTCGTGCAGAATACGCTCAAATCCGCACCAACATGAACCGCAAATACTCTGATTTTAACCCACAAAACTATGGCTTTAAGAATTTTCGTGCATTAATACAAAAGCTTTTGCCTAAGATGAGTAAATTTGAGGAAGAAAGGGAAAAAAATATCTATTTTTTGGTAAGAAAAGAATGAAAGCAATTTACAAAGACTGCAAAAAACTTGATGAAAGAGCCGTAAATTTAGGGCTTGATGAGTTGATTTTGATGGAAAATGCCGGGCTAAATTTAGCAGATTTAATCAAAAAAAAGCTTTTGAAAAAAAAATCAAAGCCTAGGATACTTTTTTTATTAGGCGGTGGAAATAATGCAGCTGACGGGCTTGTTGCGGCTCGAATTTTACAAAATGATTTTAAAAAAATCCGCCTTTTTTGTGTCGATGAAAAGCTCAAAAAATCCGCTCTTTTTGAAAAACAGCTTCAAATCGCTAAAAATTTGAAGCTTCATTTTCTCAAAAAAGAGCCTCGGTTTAAAAAATTTGATGTGATTGTAGAATGTATCTTTGGAAGTGGCTTAAAAAGGGCTTTAGATGATGATTTAGCAGAGCTTATCATAAGAGCAAATCAAAGCAAGGCTTTGAAAATTGCTTGTGATGTGCCTTGTGGGCTTGGTTTTAAAACGAGCTTTAAAGCAGATCTTACCGCGACAATGGGAGCGATGAAAGAGCTTTTGCTAGAGGATTTTGCAAAGCCAAATGTGGGGAAAATCAAACTTTTAAATTTAGGACTTGATGAGAAAAAATTTGCACCTTTTAATGAGAGTTTTTTGCTTGAGGCAAAGGATCTAAGGCTTATAAAGCGTAATAAAAGTGCAAATAAGGGCGATTTTGGGCATGGTTTCATCGCAGCAAGTGCGAGTGCTGGCACTTTGGCTGGGCTAGCGGCTTTAAATTTTGGAGCAGGGCTCATCTCGCTTATCGCACCTAGCAGTTTTTCGCCTCTTATCATGATAAAAGAGCGTTTTGAAAATACCGCAACGGCTGGCGCACTTGGAATGGGGCTTCTTAATTTGGAGCTTTTAAAAGATAAGCTTTTAGAAAAAATCCCTTTAGTTTTAGATGCAAATTGCTTTTTAAGTGAGGAAATTTTAAATTTTTTAAACCGACGAGACGCTATTTTAACCCCGCATCCAAAGGAATTTACAAGGCTTTATGAAAAAGCTTTTAACGAGAATTTAAGTGTGAAAGACTTGCAACAAAACCGCTTTTTTTATGCGAGAAAATTTGCAAGTGCTTTTGAGTGTGTTTTGGTTTTAAAGGGTGCAAATCCTATCATCGTGCAAAAAAATCAGCTTTTTGTGGTAAATTTAGGAAATGAAGCCCTTGCTAAAGCAGGAAGTGGAGACGCTTTAAGCGGCATGATACTTGCACTTTTATGCGCTCATTTTAAACCCTTAGAAGCTGCTAAAAATGCCGTTTTAGCCCACGCACTTATGGCTAAAAAATATAAACACAATCCAAACAGCTTTGATGCGTTAAAACTCATAAAAGGACTTAAATGCTTGTAAAACTTGCGATTTTATTTAGTGGAAATGGCTCAAATCTTGAAAATCTTTTGCAAAAACTTCACAAAAAAAAGATAGGCGAAAATGAATTTGAAGTGGTGCTTTGTCTTTGTAACAAACCCGGTGCAAAGGGCATTGAAAGGGCTAGGAAATTTAATCTTGAAAGCGTGATTATCGATCATACAAAATTTTTATCAAGAGAAGATTTTGATAAGGCTTTGGTTGAAAAGATTGGGCAAAGTGGGGCACAGCTTAGCATTTTGGCTGGTTTTATGAGAATTTTAAGCCCTGTTTTTACGAGCAATGTGCGTGCTATTAACCTACACCCCTCGCTTTTGCCACTTTTTAAGGGTGCAAATGCCATTGAAGAAAGCTTTAAAAGCGATATGAAGGTAGCTGGAGTTAGCGTGCATTGGGTAAATGAGGAGCTTGATAGTGGAAAAATCATCGCTCAAAAAGCCTTTGAAAAAACTAAAAATATGAGCTTTACCGAGTTTGAAAGTAAAATTCACGCTCTAGAGTATGAAATTTTACCTCAAAGCGTGGTGGAGATTTTTAGTTAAAATATGTTAAAAAATATTTTGCAAATTTAAAATAAAATTTTACAATAACAATTAAAAAACCACAAACAAAGGAAATTCATGTTTGAATGGGTGTTTAGTCTTGATGCTTGGATGACACTTTTAACTCTTAGTGCGCTTGAGATCGTCCTTGGCATAGACAATATCATTTTTTTAGCCATAGTTGTAGGTAAATTACCACCAAAACACCGCAATAAAGGACGCATTTTAGGTTTGTTTTTTGCCATGCTTACAAGGGTCTTGCTCTTATTTTCTCTTTTTTGGGTGATGAAGCTTGTAACGCCTTTGTTTAGTATTTTGGGACAAGAAATTTCAGGTAGGGATTTGGTGCTATTTTTTGGAGGACTTTTTCTTGTTTTTAAGCCTATAAAAGAACTTATCGAACATATCAAAGGCGAGGAAGAAGAGCAAAGTCATCTCAAAGCAAGCGATAAGCTTTGGTTTGTCGTGGCTGAAATCGCTATTTTAGATATAGTATTTTCGCTTGATAGCGTGATTACTGCTGTTGGAATGGCTCAAAATATCGAGATCATGATACTTGCGGTGGTTATCGCTGTGCTTGTTATGCTTTTTGCAAGTAAGCCAATAGCTGATTTTGTGGAAAAATATCCAAGTATTAAAATTTTGGCTTTGGCATTTTTGGTGATGATAGGCTGTGTTTTGATGCTTGAGAGTATAGATATTCATATTCAAAAGGCTTATATTTATACAGCAATGTTCTTTTCTTTAGTTGTTGAGGTTTTAAATATTCTTGCTTTGAAAAATCAAAAAAGCTAGAAAATTAAGAAAAAAATAAACTCAAGCCAAGAGGCTTGAGTTTTTATCTACTTGTTGGAGTATCATGAACGATACTTACAGCACCTTTTATATCACTTAAAACAGCACAAGCAGCCTCGCCTGCACTACCGATAGCACAAGTAACCATAGTCGTTACACCTGAGGCAAGACCAGAAGCGTAAATTCCATCTTTTACCATTTGACGACCGCTTGTTGCAAGGCGGATTTTATTTGGTTTGTTCATAAGTTCGTGAGGTTTTACTATATCGCCCAAGCCCTTAATATCAAAACGACTTGCACCAGTAGCCAAAATCACATAATCAGCCTTAAATTCTCCATTGTTACTTTTTGCTACAAAAGCACCCTTCGAACCGCTGATCTCTTCAACGCTCGCTTGGACATAATTTACTTTAATCAAAGTTTCGATTTGTTTTTTTGTATGTTCTATGATTTCTTTACCTTGAACACCTTTTGGAAAAAAAGGCACATTATAAATCGCAACCGCACTTAAGTCTGCCTTACCATCATCAACTATAGTGATGTCAAAGTCAAGTTCAGCATTTTTTGCAGAGGCTAAAACTAAAGCACTTGTAAGTCCTGCTATGCTTCCACCTACGATAAGAACTGATTTTTTCATATTTTCTCCTTTGTAATAAAATAAAACAAATTATATCTAAAACATATAAATACAAACTAAATTTATGAAAAAGCTCAAGTCTTGCGAAAAAATGTATCATTATGATATAAATTTTTTATATAATTAGCTTTTTATTTTGAAAGAAAAGAAGAATTTATGCTACTTACTACACTTTATATCATAGGAATTTCTTCAGAAGCCATGACAGGAGCTATTGCTGCTGGAAGACACAAAATGGATCTTTTTGGAGTGAGCTTTATCGCTTTGGTAACAGCTATTGGAGGTGGATCTATAAGAGATATTTTACTAGGACATTATCCCTTAACTTGGGTAAAGCACCCAGAATATGTGATACTCATTTGCATTTGTGCCTTATTGACAACGAAAATTCCTAGTGTAGTGATACGACTTGAGGGACTTTTTTTAACTCTTGATGCGATTGGCTTGGTGGTTTTTAGTATCTTGGGCGCTCAAATTGCTATACAAGAAAATTTAGGACTTATCATCGCTGTGAGTGCTGCTGTGATTACCGGAGTTTTTGGAGGAATTTTAAGGGATATTTTATGCAATAGAATTCCCTTAGTTTTTCAAAAAGAAATTTATGCAGGAATTGCCATACTTGCAGGAATTTTGTATTATGCCCTAATCGTTTATGCCAAGTTAGATACACTCATCTCAAGCCTCATCACTCTAGGCATAGGCGTTTGTTTGAGACTTTTAGCGATTAAATACAGGTGGTCTTTGCCTATTTTTGTTATTAAATGATTTGACTTGAAAAAAAGTTTTTCATTTTGTTTTTTAAAAGGCTGATTAGAGTAAATTCATTTTAATAATTTAAATTTGATTTTAGTCCCTATTTGCAAGAAATTTATCCTTATTATAAACCTCTACAAAACGAAATAAAAACACTTAAATTAAGCATGCAAAAGAGCCAAAACCTTATTTTATGCTTTTTATGGTTTGGGCATTTAAATTTAAGCTTTTATTATCTATAACAAAGCTATTTGCAATCATTTTGATAAATGCACCAAAACATTTTTTTATTAAAACCTAAGCTTTTTTCTAGTTTTTTTAAGCTCTAATTTTTTAATACTTTCATCTAAGCTTAAATTACTAATTCCTTTCTTAAATTTTTTAATATAAAATCACATTTTATATTAAAAGATCAATCCTTAAACGCCACGAAACTTTCAAAATTTGCCCACTTAAAAATGATTTCCACCCTCTTAAAGCCGGCATTTTTAAGCATAGAGATATTTTCTTGCTCGCTATAAGGGATCAAGACATTTTCCAAAGCCTCTCTTTTTGTGGCAATTTCAAGTTTTGAATACCCTTGCTCTTGCTTAAACTGAGCGTAAATTTCTATCATTTCCTTAGCTAAAAGTGCGTTTTCATAAAGGATTTTTTCACTCATCACAAACATGCCATTTTTGCTTAAATTTTGATAAATTTTATCGACTAAAGCCTGTCTTTTGGGCGGACGGATAAACTGCAAGGTGTAATTTGCCACAAAAACATCGCTTTGAAAGAAACAAAACTCATCAAGCGAGCTTTCAAAAAACTCGATCCTAGCCCCAAAAGCCTCGCTCTTAGCCCTTGCGATCTCAAGCATAGCAGCAGCATTATCAACACCAAAAAGCTTAAAATCCTTTCTTAAAGTCGCCAAAAAAAGCAAAAAATTTGCACTTGAACAGCCAAGATCAAAAATCCTAGCATTCAAAGGCATGAGCTTATCGATAAGCTTAGCACAAAGCTCTAAATTCTCCTGATAAAAAGGCACTGAGCGCTGTATCATATCATCAAAAACGCTAGCTACACTTTTGTCAAATTCAAATTGTTTTTTAAGTTTTTGCTTAAAAATTTCATCTTTCATTTACTTTCCTTTGCAAGTATTTGCCTTGCTTTTAAAATATCTTTTGAAATTTGTTCTTTTAAAAGACTTAAATCATCAAATTTTTGATTTTCCCTAATAAAATCAACAAATTCCAGCTCTAAAGGCTCATTTTCTATAAGTTTTTCATCAAAATTTTGCAAAATATGACTTTCTATGCTAAAAGCAAAATCAGTCGATCGAACACCCAAAAAACTAACGCTTGGATAGGTTTTGCCTCTGATTTTTATAAAGCTCCCATAAACACCGTTTTTAGGCAAAAAATGCCTTTGGCATGTAGAATTTAAGGTCGCAAAAAGCTCTTTAGAGCCTATTCCTTGACCTTTTGTGAGAGTGGTTTTAATGCTATATCTTCGCCCCAAAAGCTCATTTGCCTGCTTAATATCCGCATTTGATAATAATTCTTTAATATATCTTGAATGCACACTCACGCCATTTAACTTAAACTCATCGACAATCACACATTTAATCCCACTCAAACGCTCGATATCACTAGCTTTTGACATCTTGTTTTTACCAAAAATGAAATCATAACCCACAACGATGTATTCTAAATTTACAAATTCATTTTTCAAAAGCTCTAAAAACTCCTTGCCCTCCAAGTTTTTAATACTCTCAAAATCAAGCTCCACGACCTCTTTCTTAGACAAAAGTGCCTTTTGCTCGTTATCACAAAGCATCTTGCCCTTAAATTTATCAATCACAAGCAAAATGCTTTTATCGTCTAAATGCTTTATCAGCTCTAAATGCCCCCTATGAAGTCCATCAAAACACCCTATGGCTAAGGATCTAACCTCATTTTTTGGCATAGTGGTAAAAATACTCAGCATTTCCTTCTTTTCCCTTGATAGCAGATATTTCGCAGTGCTCAAGCACCCAGCCCGTTTTTGCACACTCTTCTTCAAATTTAGCCCTTGCTTTTAAGATCGCTTTTTCATCTTTTAAGACACCCTTTTTATCTCTTTTTGCCTCCTTTCCTACCTCAAATTGAGGCTTAAAAAGCAAGATTATATCCTTGCTTGCTAGCTCATCGATATAAAAAATCAAGTTTAAAAGAGAAATAAAACTCACATCACAAGTAATTAGTTCAAATTTTTCCTTGCTTTCAAAGGCTCTTAAATCAGTGTTTTCAGCTACTCTTATCCTAGGATCTTGCCTTAGGCTTGAATGAAGCTGATTTTTTCCAACATCAAGAGCTAGCACGCTTTTGACCTCTTTTTCAAGCAAAACTTGCACGAAGCCTCCTGTTGATGAGCCTATGTCAAGGCAGGCTTTGTTTTTTACCTCTATTTTAATTTCTTCTAAAAAGGCCTTTAGCTTTAAGGCTGCACGGCTTACATAAAGCTTAGTTTTAAGTTTTAAATTTAGCTCCTTTAAGCTTAAAAGCTCCTCTTGGCTAAAATCCTTAGCAAAAAGGCTTTTAGCATAATTTTTAATATTAAAAGAGGGCTTAAAATGCCTTAAATTTAAGCTTAAAGCCTCATTTTTTATAAGCTCTAGGGCCTGATTTTTGCTGATTTTAAGCTTCTTGCTTACAAAAAGATCATAACGCATCAAGTTTTTTAAGCCTTTCATCAAGTTCTTTTTTCTCATCAGAAAACCACCAAATCCCAAGCTCAAAAAAGCTCTTATCAAGGCCTTTTCTAAGCTCTTTAAGCAAGCTTTCTTCAAGTTTTAGCTTGCTTAAATTATTATCAAATAAAAGCTCTTTTTGCTCTAAATTTTTTATCAAAAAAGAAAGTTTTTGAGCTAAAAAAGGCTCCTTATTTTTTTGCTCCTCATAAAAAAAGAGTAAAACAAAGGCACAAAAAAGGCTTAAAAAAAGATATTTAAGCTCATTTAAGGCTGGATTTATCAAAAGGGCAAAAACACAAAGTAGAAAGAAAAAATTAAAAAAATGAAAGCAAAAAAATAAGCACTCAAGCAAGAAGCTATTTAAATACAAAGAAAAAAAGCCTCTTAACAAGCTTAAATAATGAAGCATCATAGAAAGAGCCTCTAGAGGCTTAAATGTCGCTGTTTTAAAGCTATCAATTTCATTTTGAAGATAAAAAAAGGCGTCCATTTTTTCAAAACTTATCATAAAAAGAGCATAAATAAGGGCTGGAAAAAGAGCACAAAGCATTATTATATAGGGGGTATTGAAGCTGCTTTTTTTAAACTGGGTGAAAAGTCTTTTTTTTAAAAAAAAATAAAGCAAGGGAAAAAAAGCAAATAAAAGCACGAAATCAAGGCTCTTTGCATACATTAAATTTAAGCTTAAAGAACAAAGGCTTAAAAGGGCTAAAAAAAAGCTTAAAAATAAAAGAAAAAAATGCCTTTTTGTCAGTCTAAAAAAGAAGGAATTTGATCTTAAAATAGCTCTTTTTAAGAGCCTTTTTCTGGCTCTTAAAATAATAAAATTTTGCCTAAAAAGGGCTAAAAAAGGTAGGATTAAAAATAAAAAGGCAAAAGAAAGGCTTTGCCAAAAAAGCACAAAAAAACAAAGACTAAGTAAGGCTATAGCTTTCATTTTAGCTCTTTAAGCAAGGCTTCAAACTGGGCCTCATCAAGTAATTTCACTCCTAGCTCCTTTGCCTTTTGAAGCTTGCTTCCAGCCTCGCTTCCAAAAAGCACGAAGTCAGTTTTTTTAGAAACAGAGCTTAAAACCTTACCACCTAGGCTTTCAATAAGCTTTTTAAACTCCTCTCTTGGACGGCTCAAGCTTCCCGTAATCACAAAGCTTTTATCAAAAAGCAGGCCCTTTTCACTAGAGTCTAACTTATCTAAACTTAAATTTAAAAGCTTGTAAAACTCATCAATTCTTTGCTTATTGACCTTACTAAACTCACTTAAACTAAGAGCCATTTGCTCCCCGAAGCCCTCTAAATTTTTGTATTCTTCAAAGCCTTTTTCATGCCAAGCAAAGCCAAAGCTAAGGGCGAGTTTTTTAGCAGCCACCTCGCCAATATGTTCAATTCCAAGAGCTGTTATAAAGCGAGAAAGCTCGCAATTTTTAGCATCCTCAATGGCTTTTAAAAGCTTATTAATCTTTTTTTCCTTAAAGCCCTCAAGTTTTTCAAAATCGCTAAATTTAAGATGAAAAATGCTCTCAATGCTAGTGATCTTACCCTCTTTAAATAAAAGCTCAGTTATGCTCTCACCAAGTCCTTCTATATTTAGGCATTTTTTAGAAACAAAATAAATGATAGAATTAACTAGCCTTGCCTTGCAATCTAAATTCTGACACCTTATCAAGGCCCCCTCATCTAAAAGCTTGCTTTCACACACAGGACAAAGGCTTGGGCGAGTGATAAGGCTTTCAAGCCCGGTTCTTCTATCCTTAAAAACATTAGTGATCTTTGGTATCACATCCCCGCTTCTTATCACGCTTACAAAATCATTTATCCTTATATCAAGCCTTGCTATCTCATCAAAATTATGAAGCGAGGCTGATTTTACCATTACCCCGTCTAAATTTACGCTCTCAAGCATAGCAACAGGGGTGATCGCCCCACTTCTTCCAACCTGCAAGCTCACACCCAAAAGCCTTGTGGTTTTTTCTAGGGCTGGAAATTTAAAAGCAGCCATAAATTTTGGAAATTTAACTGTGTAGCCAAGCTCCTTGCAAAGTGCTAAATTATCGATGCGAACCACCATTCCATCCATCATCATAGGCTTTTTATCCCTTAAAGCCAAAAGCTCCTTATAAGCACTCATCACCTCAGCTAAATCCTTACAAAGCCTTACAAAATCATCTTTTAAAAAGCCAAGCTCTCTAATAAAGCTCATAATTTCGCTATGCTTATTAAATTTAAGCTCATTATAACCCACGCCCCAAGGATAAAATTTCAACTTCCTTTGCCTTGTAATGCTAGTATCAAGCTGTCTTAGACTGCCACTTGCAGCATTTCTTGGATTTGCAAAGAGATTTTCTTTATTTAAGGCTCTTTGCTCATTAAGCCTTTCAAAGTCTTCTTTGAGTATGACAACCTCACCACGAATTTCAATCTTGCCCTGATATGAAATAGCTTTTGGGATATTTTCAATTTCTAAGACATTAAGGCTAATATCTTCTCCAATTTGCCCATCCCCTCTTGTAGCCCCGCTTATAAGCTTGCCATTTTCATAAAGCAAATTTAAGCTAGCTCCGTCAAATTTAGGCTCGATGAAAAAAGCCTCATTCTCAGCTTTTGCTCTTTTAGCCCAGGCTCTAAGCTCAGCCTCATCAAAAATATCTTCCATAGACCACATCTTGCTTAAATGCTGTAATTTTTTAAACTCGCTTTGAATGGTGGGTGCAATTTGCTGGGTAGGTGAGTTTGAAGCCTTTAAATTTGGATTTTCTGCCTCAAAGCTTCTTAGCTCTCTTATTAATTTATCATATTCCTCATCACTAGCCAAGGGCTCATCTTTTTCATAATATGCCCTAGCATATTCATTTACTAAGCTTAGTTTTTCTAAATACTGCTCTTTTGTCATTGTCGCCTCTTTTTAACATTCTTCATTAAAGATTTCTTTATAATTTTTTAAAAAATATTTTTTTGGTCGGCATTTATGATGACATTTTGGTAATTCGTTTGTGTTTATAGCACTATCTATCATAAGATCAATATTTTCGCCTCTTTGTCTATCTTTAAAAGTTTCACTCTCTTTTTTATCCTTCACTACAAGATAAAGGTAAATTGTAATATCTTTTAAAGAAATGTTATTTTTCTTTAAAATTTCTTTTAAAAGAGCAACACTATCTTTAAATTTCTTTAATACTTCATCTTTTTTAATAGAGCTTGGTTTTTCATTTTTAAACTCGATTAAATAAAGATTCCATTTATTTATATCATAATAAAGAGCATCGACTGTTTTTCTATCCTGCATTTTGTTTTTATGATAATATTCTATGCTATAATTTTCAAAATGAATCACCTCATCTTCTTTTAAGCATAAAGATTCTTTATTTTGTTTATCATAGCTTGTTTTTTTTAAATTGCTTTTATAAGCTTTAAATTCTTTTTCTAAAAGCTTAAGATCTGCCATTTTCTTTATCCAATTCATCAAAAGTTTCAAAAGGTTGGTTGAGTTTTTCAAAAATCAAGCCTATCGTTTTTTCATTATGCTTATGCTGTTTTATTTCTCCTTTTGAGGCAAGATGAAAATTGCTTTTAACCTTGTATTTCAAGCTATATTTATGAAGTGCTTCTACCATATAAGGACTATGAGTATTTATGAGTATGGGGATTTGTTTTTGACAAAGTCTAACCAAAAACTCAGCAAATTTTAATTGCCACATAGGGTGGAGATGATTTTCTGGCTCATCAAAGATCAAAAAGCCATTTGGAGTAAGACGGTTATTATTGATAAGAGCTTGTAAAATACCAAATTGTTTAATACCAGTGGCTACATTTCTTAGCGATATTTCTTGTTCATTTCTTATAAATTTGTATTTTTCTTCATCTCTCATAAAATTTCCCCGAATAAGTTCTGTTATGTCTTTTTTAAGTTCCTTTAGTCCATCATATGCTTTAAGTGGATTTGCTTGTATTTTTTGATATAAATCCCAAAGTATGTAAGGATAGCGGATACTTTCTCTTTGTTCATAAATTTCGGCACTATCATTAAGAAGTCTTACTTGTCTAAAAAAATCAAACAAATCCCAAACAAAGGGACTTTGGATAAAGGTGCAATCAAGATACTCATTTTTTTCACTAGTAAATTTTTTACAAGAATTTCCATCCATTTGCACATCATAAAGGATATTTCCTTCTTTTTGTATCTTTATACTTGATTTGTCGGTAAAATTATCATCAAATAAAAGACGAAATATTTTTCCAAACTCCTTTTCTTTTGAAATATTTTCCCCAATTTTTTTTTCTTTTTGTTTGCTAATATTATGAGCTTTAATAAGAGCCATAAGCACTTTTCCTACTGTGCTTTTACCCTCATCATTATAACCTGCAATAACGCAAAGTCCGTCTAGCTCAACCAAGCCTTCTTTAATAGCTCCCATATCTTTTAGTTCTAATTGCATTTATCCTCCCTTAAATAAAAATCTTATCCATAGCCTCGTGCAGGGCTAAAATTTGTTTATGTTCGTATAAATCATGCACCCTTAAAATGCTCGCCCCATTTTCAAAGGCTTTTAAATGTAAAAAAAGAGTGCCAGCTAGGCGGTTTTGAACCTCGCTTTTAAAATACTCATTTATCAAGCTTTTTCTACTTGCTCCCACAAGCAAGGGCTTTTCAAACTGCAAAAAATGCTCTAAATGCTTGATTAAAATTAAATTATGTTCAGCACTTTTACCAAAGCCAATTCCCACATCAAGCACCACTTTTTCAACCCCGTAGCTTTTAAGAATTTCAAGCTTTTGGGCAAAAAAATCCTCAATTTCTCCTAGCAAATCATCATATTTAGGATTTATTTGCATATTTGAGGGCTCATTTTGCATGTGCATAAGGCAGTATTCGCACTCATATTCTTTGGCTAATTTGGCTAAATTCTCATTTTTAAGCCCTGTGATATCATTTATCATCTTAAAACCAAGATCTAAGGCTCTTTTAAGACTAAGCTCATCAAAGCTATCAAGGCTAAATTTAGCAAATTTAGTATAATCATGCTTAGAAATGAGCTTAAAAATGCCTTTTAGCCTATCTTGTTCTTCCTTGCTTCCTACATAAGAGCTACCAGGACGCGATGAAACTGCTCCAAGGTCTATATAATCAGGCTTTAACTCGAGCATAGCCTCAAGTTTTTGGATAAAATCAGCCTCGCTAACCCTGCTGCTTGGATTAAAGCTGTCATTGTTGATATTTAAAACACCCATAAGCTTTGCAACTTTGGGCTTTTTAAAGCTCTTTTGTAAAAATTTAGCCAAGTCTTTTAGCTTAAAGCCTTGTTTTTTTTCCTTTTCTATGAGCTTTGAAAGCTGATTTTCATTTGCTATGAGTAAGGAGGGGCTATTTTGAGCCTTGTGAGTGATGACCTCCTTGTGCGTTATAAGCTCAGCTCCAAGACTTAGTGCGTCTTGTTTTAGTATGTTTAAGGCTGTGTTTGAAAGCCCTTTGATATAAAAAAAATGAAGCCTAGCCTTTTTACTCATAATTATTGCACCCATTTTCTCAGGGCTTATAAGCTTGCAAATAATGTTAAAATCGGTATTTTCATTGATCTTATAAATTTTCATTTTTTTCCTTCATATAAGGATAGCAAAAGAGTGCTGAGTAAAACACTGGGCTTTGAGTTAAGTCTTGCTAACTCATAGGCATTAAAAAAAAGTTCAAGCTCTTTTTCGCTTAAATTTAGCTCTTTTATCGCCTCTGTGCTTAAAGTAGAAATGGTTTGCATGAGGTCAAGTTTATCTAAATTTTCATTATTTTTGAGAAAATTTAAGATTTCTTTTAGATCTAAATTTTGAATGTTAAGATCAAGCTTTTTTTCTTCTTTTTTTAGCTTTTGCACCTCGCAGATAAATCTTGATCTTACTGTGGGTAAAAGTAAATTTTTTGAAGGAGCTACGAGTAAAAATTTGATATTTTTTGGCGGTTCTTCAAAGAGCTTGAGCAAGAAATTTTGAGCTTCTACTCTAAAGGAATTTGCCATGATGATGATGATTTTTTCATCTGTTTCTGCTATATAGCTTTCTTTTTGAACCTCTCTTGCATCATCAATCAAAAACTCATCTTTAGGCTCTTTTGGGATAAAACGCAAATTTTTAGCTTGAAATTCTTGGAGCATTTTTTCTTTTACGCCCTCAAAATCATTACTGATTAAAATTTTGCTTAAAAAGTTCAAATGCTAACCTTGGAAAATAAAATAGCCTCCAAACTTTTATCAAAAAGTTTATACATAGAAATAAGCTTTTCGTCTAAATTTTCATCTTTTGAGCTGAGATAAAAGCTATTTTGAAGCTCCTCATCAAAAACCCATAAAAGACTATCATCTTTTGATTTAGCGATATTTGATTTTTTATCCAAACCACTTCCTATATAAAAATATACAAAACCATTAGGAAAAGCTACATCTAAGAGATCATTAAGCAAAAGGATATCTTCTTTGCTTTGAATATTTTTATTACAAAGGCTAGAAAGGGAAAATATAGGCACTAAGGGGCGGTTTGATTTTGCGTTGATATTTTTTAAAAAATACTCTTCATACCATGAACGCTCACTATCACAAATCAAAATAAAACTCTTGCCCTCGATCAAAAGCCTTAGTCTTGCTGCGATCAAAGGCGCCCATTCTAAACGCCTTTTTTCAAGCCAGGACATAAAAGTGCCACCTGCTCTTATATTTTCTAGGGTAAATTGTAAAAAATCTTGCATTATTTATCAAGCTCATAGACGCTATGTAAGGCACGAACGGCTAGTTCCCCGTATTTTTCGTGTACTATCATAGAAATTTTAATCTCGCTTGTGGAAATCATTTCTATATTAATCCCCTCATTAGCTAGGCTTCTAAAAGCAGCTGAAGCAACACCTGAATGCGATTTCATACCTACACCAACGATAGAAACCTTGACAATCTCATCATCTGTTTCTATAACAGATTTTGATGATAAGATATTTTGAACACTTTTTTTTGCAAGTTCAAGCTCATTTTGTGGCACAGTAAAACCTAAATTTGTCGTTCCATCTCGACCTACATTTTGAATAATCATGTCCACATTGATATTTTGTTCTGCTAGGCTTGAAAAAATTTCTGCCGCAATGCCCGGTTTATCTTCTATATCTCTTAGAGTTACTCTTGCTTGATTTTTATCAAGGGCTATCCCACTAACTAAAGCTTTTTCCATTATTTCATCTTCCTTTGCTATCATTGTTCCTTCGTTTTGATTAAAACTACTTCTTGTTACCAAATTTACGCTTAGTTTTTTTGCAAGCTCTACAGAGCGGTTTTGAAGCACTTTAGCTCCAAGACTAGCAAGCTCTAACATTTCTTCATAGGAGATCTTATCAAGCTTTTTTGCCTTTGGTTCTATGCGTGGATCAGTTGTATAAACTCCGTCTACATCGGTGTAAATTTCACACAAATCAGCCTTTAAAGCTCCAGCCAAGGCAACAGCACTAAGATCACTTCCTCCCCGTCCAAGAGTAGTTACTTCGCCATTTTCATCTATGCCTTGAAAACCTGCTACAACAACAATCATATCTTCTTTTAAGGCTTGCTCTATATTTTTTGTATGAATGTATTGGATTTTAGCCTTTGTAAAAACGCTGTCTGTGATGATACCGGCTTTTCTTCCAGAAAAAGCCATAGCCTTATAGCCTTTATCATTTAAAGCGATTGATAAAAGTGCTGAGGTAACCCTTTCTCCGCTACTTAAAAGTAAATCCATATCTTTTGGGTTTGGAAATTGACTAAAATAATGTGCCTCGTCAATTAACTCATTTGTAACCCCACTCATCGCAGAAACGACAACTACAAGCGAACAACCCTTTTTTTTGGTCTCGATCACGCGTTTAGCAACTTCTTCAATGCGTTCTAAAGAGCCTACACTTGTTCCGCCGTATTTTTGAACTATCAGCATTATATGTAACCTTTCTCTTGAAAATGTTTAATCACCTTACTATAAAGGGGTTTTTTGAAGTGATTGACAACCTCAAAGAATTTTTTTAAATTTACAAACTCATAGGCACTAAATTCCGCATCTTTAGTATGTATATCAATTTTCGCCTTATCTTTTAGTCTAACTAAAAAATATTTTTGTTTTTGTCCATCATAAGGATACATCTTTGCCTTTGCATTTGCAGGAAAATCATAGTAAAGCCATTCAGGATAAGAGCTGATGATCTCAACCTCATCTGTGCCTATTTCTTCTTTAAGCTCTCTAAAAAGTGCTTTCTTTGCGTCCTCTCCCTTATCAATACCACCTTGAGGAAGCTGCCAAATACCTTTCATATCGCTTCTTTCTCCAAGAAGAATACGACATTCAAAAGGATATTTATTTGAAAGCACTATTGCAGCAACATTTGCTCTGTATTTTTTTTCCTTTTCCATAGTCTTTTTCCAAAGTTTACCAAAAAATGAATGCTATTTTAACTTATTTCAAATCAAATTTTGATTAAAATTTGAACTTTTAAGGCAAAAAGGAGAGAACTTGCATTTATATTTACACATACCCTTTTGTGAGAGCAAGTGTCATTACTGTGCCTTTACCTCCTTAAGGCTTAAAGATGAAAAAGCCTATATGGACGCACTTTTAAAGGATTTAATTTCTAAAAAAAGCCTTTTTGAAAAAGAAAAAATCACCACCCTTTTCATAGGAGGAGGCACGCCAAGCTGTGTTAAGGCAAGGCATTTTGAAAGGATTTTTGATTTTTTACAACCCTTTTTAGCTTCAAAATGTGAGCTTACAAGCGAGGCAAATCCAAGCTCGGCTAGTTTTAACTGGCTTAAAAAGATGAAAGAGCTTGGGCTAAACCGCCTTTCTTTTGGAGCTCAAAGCTTTAATGAAAAAAAGCTTCATTTTTTAGGACGCATTCACAGCTCAAAGCAAATTTTTAAAGCCTTTGAAAATGCCTTAAAGGCTGGATTTAAAAATCTTAATATCGATCTTATTTATGATACCAAGCTTGATGATAAAAAAATGCTTGAATTTGAGCTTAAAGAGCTTTCAAAGCTTGATTTTTTAACTCATGTCAGTGCTTATTCTTTAAGTATAGAAAAAAATACAGCCTTTGCTAAAAGGCCTAAATTTAAAAAAAATGCCCCCCTTTTAGCTTCATTTTTCATAAAAGAGCTTGAAAAACTTGGCTTTAAGCAATATGAAATCAGCAATTTTTGCAAAAAAGGCTTTAAATGCAAGCATAATCTTGCTTATTGGCAGGGTAAAAACTATCTTGCTTGTGGGCTTTCTGGGGTTAGTTTTTATGAAAATGCTCGCTTTTACACAAGGCCTAATTTAAAAGCCTATATCAAAGAGCCTTTGTTTAGAAGTAAGGAGCTTTTAAGCAAGCAAGATTTAAATTTAGAACATTTATTTTTAGGGCTTAGAAGCTGTGTTGGCATCAAAAAAGCAAGGCTTGATGAAAGCACCTTACAAAGGGCAAATTTGCTTTTAGAAGAAAAAAAGCTTGAGTTTAAAAGGGGGAGTTTTTTTAATAAAAATTTTTTATTAGCTGATGAGCTGGTGCTTTTTTTGCAAAGCTAAATTTAAAACATTTTTTAGTAAAATGAGAGCTTTAAAAGGAAAAAATATGAGTATGGGCGAGATTATTGTCATTTTGGTTGTGGCGATTTTGGTGCTTGGACCTGAAAAATTGCCAAGTACAGCCGTGCAGATTGCTAAAATTTTAAGAGCATTAAAAAGACAAGTTGATGATGCAAAGGAAAGCATAGAAAAAGAGTTGCGTATAAGCGAACTAAAAGAAGAGGCGAAAAAGTATAAAGATGAAATGAGCGAATACAATCAAAACATAAGAAAAAAATTGAGTTTTGAAGAATTTGATGAACTAAAAGAAAATATCTTAAAAGAAAAAAAAGCCATTGATACGAGCTTAGAAGAAATCGCTCAAGACCTTAAAGAACTAGGTCAAAAAGAAGAGCCTAAAAGTGAGATAAACACCGAAAATTTAGCTTCCTCAAACACCCGGGATAAGCCTAAACTTGTGTCAAATTTAGATTCATCATCTCAAAATAAAACGGAAAATCAAAATGTTTGAAGAATTAAAACCTCATCTAGTCGAACTTAGAAAAAGACTTTTTATCTCTGTGGCTTGCGTTTTTGTGCTGTTTTTTGCGTGCTTTGGTTTTAATGAATATATCACGAAAATCCTTACCCTCCCACTTGAACGCGTTTTGCCTCAGGGTGCAAATCAAGTCAATTTTATCGAGCTTACAGAACCCTTTTTTAACGCTGTTAAAGTAAGTTTTTTTACAGCTTTTTTACTTTCTATGCCTGTGATTTTTTGGCAGTTTTGGAAATTTGTAGCACCCGGACTTTATGATAATGAAAAAAGACTAGTAGTTCCCTTTGTTGTGTGTGCTAGTATTATGTTTTTATTAGGGGCTAGCTTTTGTTATTTTATCGCTGTGCCTATGGCTTTTGATTTTTTTGTTGTTTTTGGACAAGCACATAATCTAAACCCAAATATCACCATAGCTCCTTACATAGACTTTTTAATCAAGCTTATGCTAGCTTTTGGGCTTGGCTTTGAACTTCCCATTATCACTTTTTTCCTTGCAAAACTCGGACTTGTAAATGATGCTATGCTAAAAAGGCATTTTAGGGTAGCGATTTTGGTTATTTTCATCTTTGCAGCCTTTATGACCCCTCCTGATGTGCTTTCTCAGCTTCTCATGGCAGGACCTTTGTGCTTACTTTATGGAATTTCTATTTTTGTTGCTAAAAAGGTCAATCCAGCTTCAAAAGAAGATGATGAAAATTTAGAGCAAGATACAAATGAATGAGGATTTGTTTTTAAAAAATTATGATTATTTTTTGCCAAAAGAACTTATAGCCTCAAAGCCCTTAGAAGATAAAGAACAAACTAGGCTTTTGATTTACGAAAGAAGCAAGGATAAGATCATTCATACTAAATTTAAATATTTGCAAGATTTTTTGCCAAACTGTGCCATTATTTTTAATGATACTAAGGTTATTAAAGCAAGGATTTTCGCAAAAAAGCCAAGTGGCAAGCTTTGTGAGCTTTTTTTTCACAAAAATTTAAGCCAAAATGAGTTTTTAGTTCAAATCAAGGGCAGAGTTAAAAAGGGGGATTTTTTAGATCTTGAAAAGGGGATAAAAATAAAAATTTTAAAGCTCAATGAGGACGGCACAAGGGTGGTTCGTTTTATTAAAAATGAGCTTTTTTTAAAGGATAGTGAAGTTTTTTCCTTGCTTGAAAAAATAGGGCATATCCCCTTGCCTCCTTACATAAAAAGAGCTGATGAAAAGGACGATGAAAAAGATTATCAAAGCATTTTTGCTAAAAATTTAGGAGCTGTGGCTGCACCAACGGCAAGCCTTCATTTTGATGAAAAAATTTTAAAAAAACTAGCTAAAAATCATGATTTTTATACCTTAACCTTGCATGTTGGAGCTGGGACCTTTAAAGGTGTTGAGTGTGAAAATATCAAAGATCATTTTATGCACAAAGAAGCTTATGAGCTAGAAAAAAAGCTAATAGAGCTTATAAAAAGCAAAGAGCCTATGCTTTGTGTGGGAACGACCACAACCAGAGCTATTGAGTATTTTGTAAGAACAAAGCTTGAAAAAGGCTGGTGTGATCTTTTTTTAAATCCCTTTAATAAACCCTTAAGAGTAAATCATTTGCTGACTAATTTCCACCTTCCAAAAACAAGTTTGATCATGCTTGTAGCTTCTTTTATAGGCAGGAAAAAAACCCTTGAGCTTTACGAAGAAGCTATCAAAGAAAAATACCGCTTTTATTCTTACGGGGATGCAATGCTTTTGGTATAACTATTCTACTGTTACGCTTTTGGCTAAATTTCGTGGCATATCTACATCATTTCCAAGTCTTATAGAAATTTCAAGAGCTAAGAGCTGTAAAACAAGCATCATCTCAAAAAACTCATTCATATAGTGCTTTTGCGGATTGATTTTAATAAGATCATCACTAAGATCAAAATCAAGAGCAGATATACAAAGCAGGGTTGAATCCCTTGCGATAAGCTCTTCTACATTTGATTTGACCTTTTCATAAAGCAGATGCTGGGGCATCAAAGCTATGGTATAAAGCTTGCTATCAGCTAGGGCTATAGGTCCGTGCTTCATCTCCCCGCTTGCATAACCTTCTGCATGCAAATAAGAAAGCTCCTTAAGCTTTAAAGCTCCTTCTAAGGCAAGAGGATAAAAGACATCTCGCCCTATGAAAAAAAAGCCATGCCCATCAAGATAGCGTTTGCTAAGCCTTCTTATCCTTTCGTGCAAGGTAGGCGAGACCACAACTACATTTGGAGTGTGTAAAAGTGCTTGCAAATGTTCATGTATATCAAAGCCCTTTTCTTTAGCGATATATAAAGAAATAGCCCACAAGGTAAGCATTTGAGAAGCAAAAGCCTTAGTTGAAGCCACGCCTTTTTCAATGCCAGCACGGGTTAGTATGCTAAGATGAGCAAGGCGGACTATGCTTGAATTATCCACATTGCAAATGGCAAAGGTTTTTGCTCCTTTTTGCTTGGCGATTTTAAGAGCTTCAAGGGTATCAGCAGTTTCCCCACTTTGAGAAATGACGATGAAAAGCGAATTTGGCGTGATTAAGGCGTCTTTATAGCGAAACTCGCTTGCGATTTCAACCTTGGTTTTGACCTTAGCCACCCTTTCAAACAAATAAGCACTAGCAAGGGCTGCGTGATAGCTCGTCCCACAAGCACAAAGCGTGATTTCGCTAAGCTCTTTTAAATTTTCATCTTTAAGCTCATCAAAAACGATCTCACCTCCCTCAACTCGCCCCATTAAAACCTCGCTTAAAACACGGCTTTGTTCATAAATTTCTTTTTCCATAAAAAAGCGAAAGCCGTCCTTTTGAGCATAGCTTTTATCTTGAGGTAGTTTAGTAAAAACAGGGGTTTTAAGCTTGTTATTTTCATAGATTGTTAGCTCATCTTTGCTTGCATAGCCAAAACTAAGATCTTCAAGATAAATCACATCTTCACAGTGCCCTATCAAAGGTGCATCGCCTGAGGAAAAGAAAAGCTCATTTTGAGCGTTTTTCCCCACGATCAAAGGTGCGGCGTTTTTAGCAAAGAAAATCTTTTCCTTATCTTTTTTGCTGATTAAAAGTATGGCAAAAGCACCCCTTAGCTCATGCACGCATTTTTCAAAAGCCTGCCAAGCCTCTAAATTTTTTGCATAATGCTCAAAAAGTGCCACGATAACCTCAGTATCAGTCTGGCTTAAAAAGCTCACGCCCTCTTTTTCAAGCTTTTCTTTAAGCTCTTTGTAATTTTCAATGATTCCATTATGTATCACGCAAGAATACTGCCCTAAATGTGGGTGTGCGTTGATCTCATTTGGCTTTCCATGCGTTGCCCATCTTGTGTGTCCTATGGCAAGTCCAAGCCCATTGCTTTCAAAGTTTTCGCATTTGTTTGCAAGATTATTTAGCTTGCCCACAGCCTTAAAAAAGCTTAGCTCCTCATCTTTAAGCACGGCTAAGCCGGCACTATCATAGCCTCTGTATTCAAGCTCTTTAAGTCCGTTTATGATCAAGGATTTTTTTTCTTTTTTGCCTATGTAGCCTACGATTCCACACATTTTTTACTCACTTATTAGGGTTTTTAAAATTTTTTCTTCATTTTCTATTAAATTTGGCGTTTTTAGAAAATAAAAGGTATTTCTGGTTCTTTGCCTTATGGTTTGGATTTTAGCCGCACTTAAAATAAGCTCAAATTCATTAAAAACGCTCATCAAATACGCCATTAAACCTTGCTCATCTTTGGTATTAAGATTAAGCTTGACATAAGTTTTAGAATACTCAAAGTCAAATTTTAGCTCATCTTTTTTAATATTTGGTTTTTTAAGCTTTGCTTTTGTTTTGCTTTGTAAATTTGAGCTTAAAAGGCTTTCAAGCCTTTCTTTTTGCTCATTTGAAATGATATTATCATACTCAAATTTCAAATAAAATTTATCATCAAAAAGTGGAAAAAAGCTCATAAAAATAAGATTTAGATGACTTAAGGCTTGTAAAATGTTTTCTAAATCAAGCTTTGAGTTTGCACACATTTCAAAAATAAGATTTTTATCGTTGTTAAACCAGAATTTAAATTCATTTTCTTGTGCGATTTTGGCGATTTTAACGATATCTTCAAAGGAATTTTTTATAAAGAAAAGATTTGATTTTATGTGCGTGATTTTATCTTGCAAAAGCGTGTTTGCTTCCAAAAATACCTTGCTTCGCTTAAGGGTTTGTTCTTTTTTAACCCTTCTTTGACTCTCATCTAAAAAGCTCTCGTCTAAAAAGCCCTCCTTGGCATTTGCAAGCAGTGTATCAAGACTTTTATAAAAGAAGTGGTTTTTATCTTGCAAAGCTCTTGCATTAATGAGGGTGAGTATATATAAAATTTTAAGATACTTTGGTTTTTCAAGTCTTGAGATAAGGTTAAAAATAATGGTTTCATTATAAATATCTTCTTTTAAGATAATATCTTTCATAAGTTTGAAATTTTTAAAAAGTTTTAAGCCAAATTCTAAAATATCACCTTTTATGTCAAGTTTTAAAGCATAGGCTCTGTAAATATTTGCTAAGGAAATTTCATTTTCTTCTTCAATGGCACTCATAAAAATACTGAGCTTCGCAACAGCTCGTTCATCTTCGTTTAAAGACTTTAATTCCTCAAATTCATCAAAACTTCTTTCAAATTCTTGCAAGCATAAAAGAGCATTTTCATCGCGACTTAAAACATGCTCTTCATCAAGCAAAAATCTTGTTTCGTAAAAGGGCTTGCATAAAATTTCAAGCAAAGAGCTATCTAAAAGAGCTTTTAAGATCGTAAAGCTATGTTTTTTATAAAAAATTTGTTTAAATTCGCTCAAGCTTTCTTCTAAATTTTTCTTGTTGATTTTTATTCTTTTTAGTGCAAAAATTAAACTCATATCGATTTGATAATCTTTATCCTCAAGTTCTAGCAAGGCTTTTAAGGCTGATTTTAAAGAAGTAAAATTTTTATTTGTAGCTAAAAGACCATTTTTTTCGGTGAAATTTTCGTTAATGATCTTAAAATCGGTTTTGTAATTTTTCTCCTTAATTTTTTGAGCTAAAAAATGAGTATAAATTCCCACACAATGCAGGCTTTGCATAGCTTTTTTGAGTAAACTTTCCTTAGCGTCCAAATTCTTTTTATCCTTTTTTTGCATAAGTGTGCAAAGCTCATCAAGCTCACTTAAAAATAGGGTATCAGTATCTTTTTTGCTTTGGATATTCATTGCTGATTTTAAGGAAAGCAAAAAATCCATAGCAAGTCTTAGCTCGCTAAGTTCTTTTTCGCTGATAAAATGAAGTGCGTAGTTTTTTGGGCTGTCCTTAAAAAGTGCGAGTAAAGAATCTAAATTTGCATAGTCATTTAGACCGCCAAAATCCCTTTGTATACTAAATTCTTGCTTAATAAAAGGCACATGATTACTTTGAAAATACTCAAATAAATTTAAAGCGTATTCATTTTTTTTAGAATCCAAAATAAGTTTAAATTTTTCTTTAGCATTCTTAAAAAGATATTTTGATCCACATAAATAACGAGTCCCCAAGATATCTAGTTCATGAGCATTTTTGCTTAAAAGTCCGTTGAGTTCACAAATTTGAGCTTGTATAACAAGATCAAGATCATTAAGAGCAGAAATCAAGGCTTTGATCATAGGTTTTACATTAAAACCCTTGATATCCTTATAAATAAAAAGTAAGTTAATAGCTTCATTTGCACAAAGTTTAAAATCACTATATTGTTTTGTTGCGATGATACAAAGGGGTATATTTTCAGGTAAGAAATCTTCAAAAAAATCTTCAAAAAAATCTTCCAAAAGGATATGAAATGCTTTTTTAATGAGTTTATCAATCTCTTTTGAATGATAAAGGCTAAAAGAACCCTGTTTTAAAAAATGCTTTAAATAATAAGACTGATATTCTTTAAATTCTTGCTTTAAAGGGCTAAACTCAAGCAAAAAAAATCCTTAAAATTTAAAAATGATTGAGCGATTTTAGCAAAAAATAATTTCTTAAAGCTTAAAAAATGGTATATTTTTTCAAAATTTTCATGCAAAAATAGAGCTGATTAATGTATTTTTTACATAATTTATCCTATAATCTTATCCCTTGTTTTATAAATCATTTTCCGCAAAGGACGATATTAGCTTTTCAAGCTTAGTTTATGAGGTTTTTGATGAGAAAAATATCTTTATTTATTTTTTTATTGTGTAGTGTGAAACTTTTTGCTTTAAATGATGCTGAGTTGATTAATTCAGAGAGTGCATACACCCAAGGCATTACAGGAAAAGGTGTTGTTGTTGGTGTAATTGATTCAGCTTTTAATGATCAACACCCAAGTTTGCAAGGTCAGGTTTTGGGTCAAATTTATTCTACCTTAGCAAGTGGACAAAATTACACACCTGATTTTAGCGTGGATACTCATGGAAGTCATGTAGCTGGTATTATCCTTGCAAAACGCACAGGAGCAAGTGATCCTCATGGAGTAGCTTATGAAGCACAGATGTATGGGGTGCAAAGTTTTGGAAGTAGCACAGGTTCAAGCACAATGACAGCTCCTGATGTGTATAATTATTTCAAAGATAAAAATATCAAGATCATTAACAACAGCTGGAATAGCTCTTATTACCCTGTTGCTGGTGTGAATGTGGATAAATATGATGCAAGTATTATTACTCAAAATCCACAATTTTTTCTTAATACAGCTTATGGAAATAGCCCAAATACAAAACAGCTAGCCGATCTTGCTAAGGATCAAAAAGTTTTATCTGTTTTTGCTGCTGGAAATGAGGGTATTATAAGTGCTGGACTTAATGGCATGATACCTCGTTATGATGAGGAGATAAGAAGTTATCTTGTAGTTGGAGCTTTGGATTCGCCTTTTGTGAGTAAAAATGCCACAAGTGGAAAGCTTGAGGTTTCAGCTAAAGGCTTAGCATCATATAGTAATGCTCTTTTAGGAGCTGAAAATTTTTCTCTAGTCGCACCAGGAACAGGTGTGAGTAATGTCAACTCAAATTTTGCAAGCTCTGGACAAAGCTTATACGCAGTAAAAAGTGGAACTTCCATGGCTGCACCTATGGTTAGTGGAGCAGCTGCTTTAGTGGCTCAAAAATTTAGCTTTTTAAATGGAAAGCAAATTGCTGATGTGCTTTTAAGCACTGCAAATAAAGACTATGAAGCCCCAAAGCTCACTGTAAAAGAAACAACTATTTCACAAAAAGTGTATTATACTATCATTTATATCGATACAGCTAATGCCCCAAATGCCACTGATATTGCTAGGATTAAGGCGGATTTACAAAGTGCTGGGTATTCTTCAACTGAGGCTGATAATATTACAAATAATCTTATTACAAATCATACTCCTATGCAAGGCTATGAGGCTGTGCGTAGTGTTAGTAAAGAAGCTCTTTTTGGGCAGGGCATACTTGATATTGAAAAAGCTTTAAAGGGTTTAGCAGTTCTTGATGCTAATAGGCTTAATACAAGTGATATTTTAAGTACTTATGGACAACAAGAAGCATATTATACACTTGATACTGCCGGAATTGATGCTGAGTTTAGCAATGATATAACTCAAAAAAAGTGGGAAGCTTCTTTACACCAGCAAAATGCCTTAAATTTACCCGCCATGCAAAATTTGAATGTAGGACTTATAAAAGAGGGAAATGGAAAATTAAGCTTAAGTGGAAATAACACTTACGAGGGCATGAGTGTTGTAAAACAAGGCGAATTGAGTTTGATTCAAAGAAATGCAAATGGTGGCAGGCTTAAAGGAAGTGTTCAGGTTTTAAATGGAGGTATTTTCAGCGGAAATGGTATCGTTGAACAAAATGTTAATAATGAAGGCATTGTTAGGGCTGGAAATGAAGATTTAAAGGATTTAACGATACAAGGAGCTTATACTCAAGGTGCTAATGCGAAACTGCAACTTGAGTTTGGAAATACTGGAAATTCAAAACTCATAGCCACAAGCTATAATATCAAGGGCTTTCTTGAATACATACCCCTTGCTCAATTTTATACAAACGGCACAGCTGTTGTCATAGATCTAGGTCAGTTACAGCCCCATCTTTTTGATTTTCAAGATGTGAGCGTGCAAAGTAGCAATTCTATGACCTTTACTCTTGATGCTGATTGGGTAAGTATTAATAAACCAGGTTCAGGAGGTAACACAAATCCTCCTGTGATCATACCAAGTATGAAAATAAACGCTTATGAAGTGAGTAATTCAAATATGGGAAGAGCTTTAAGATCTATTCGTGCAAGAACAGATCTTTCTCAGGCATATCAGGATTATTTTGCCTATCTTGATGATCCTAATCTCTCTTCATCAGCATTTCATGAGAGTTTAGAAAGTATCGAGAGCATTGATTATCTTAATACCGGTATTCAGCTTCTTTCACACCAATATAAAATTACTCAAAATAATCTCTTCACAGCTCTTAATCCGGTTTTCATCTCAAGTAACTTATATGCTCAAAAGCCTATTTTACTTGCCTATGCACCGCAGTTACAACAATATAGAAGCGATTCATACATTAATCTAGGTCTTTTTACTCCAGCTCCTGAACAAAGATATATCTTTTATCTTAGTCCAAGATATAAGTATTTAAATGGCGATGATTATAAGGGTGATAGTTTTGGCTTTGATTTGAGTTTTGGTGGGGCAAATGAGATTTCACAGCTTACTTTTAATTTTAATTATCTTCGCTCAAAGCTTGATTTTGATTATGCTGATTTCAAAAACAATTTTTACAATGCTTCTTTTAATCATGTTTTAAATTTGGATTATTTTAAGGTTTTAAACTCTGCAAGCTTAGGCTTAGCTACTAATAATATGAAAAGGCAGCTATATGCGAGCAATAATCTCATAAAAGCTGATTATAATAACCTATTAGCTTCTGGGCAAATAGGGCTTGCCAAGGATTTTGGAATTAATTTTTTAACGATAACCCCTTTGGCGTATTTTAATTATAATTTCTTGCAACAAGAAAGTTTTAAAGAAAATGATGGCTTATTTAGTAAAAAATATAAGGCTGTCAATCATCATTCAATATCTATGGCATGGGGACTTGATCTATCTTATGATCTTGAAAATGCTCCTTTAAAAACCTCCTTTTCAAGTTTTTTAACTTATGAGAGGATTTTAAGTGGGAGTGTGATCAAAAATAAGGTTCATTTTAATGATTTTCCTAATGATCAATTCACGCAAAGATATAGTTTGAGTAAGGATTTAGTAACTTGGGGTTTGGGCTATGAATTTGGATATTTTGATAAATTTATCCGTCTTCATTTTATCAATGAATTTGCTAAAAATCAATACAATTTTGATATCTTAGCCAATTTGGGTGTAAGATTTTAAAAATATTCAAAAACTAAAGGAAAATTTAACGATTTTTCATTATAATCAAGCTTTATTTTAACCTTTAGAGTAAGATGATGGAAAAACTTATTAAAACCCTAGAAAATGGCGAACGATTGAGTGAAGAACAAGCTTTTAAGCTCTATGATCTTGATCTTTTTACCTTGGCAAAATATGCTCATGAAAAACGTAGTAAGCTTCATGGAAAAAAGGTGTATTTTAACATAAATCGCCATATAAATCCTACAAATATTTGTGCAGATACTTGTAAATTCTGTGCCTTTTCAGCACACCGCAAAAATCCAAATCCTTATTTGATGAGTCATGAAGAGATTATGAAGATTGTTGATGATACGGTAAAAAATGATACAAAAGAAGTGCATATCGTATCAGCACATAATAAAGACACAAGCTGGCAATGGTATTTGGGTATTTTTAAGATGATTAAAGAAAAATATCCACAAATTCATATCAAAGCGATGACGGCAGCGGAAATCGACTTTTTACACCGCCGTTTTAAGATGAGCTACGAAGAAGTAATCGATAAAATGCTTGAATATGGCGTGGATTCGATGCCCGGAGGTGGAGCTGAAATTTTTGATGAGCAGGTGCGTAAAAAAATTTGCAATGGCAAGGTGAGTAGCGAAAATTGGCTTAAAATTCATGCTTTATGGCATAAAAAAGGTAGGCAAAGTAACGCTACCATGCTTTTTGGTCATATAGAAGAAAAGGAACATAGAATCGATCATATGTTAAGACTTCGTAAGCTTCAAGATGAAACAGGAGGTTTTAACGCCTTTATACCACTTGTTTGGCAGGTGGATAATAGCTTTTTAGAAGCTAAAAAGATCATGGATAGCGAGGAGATCTTAAAAACCATAGCTATTTCAAGACTTGTGCTTGATAATATCAAAAATATCAAGGCATATTGGGCAACCATGGGCATAAATTTAGCTATGGTGGCACAAGAATTTGGTGCAAATGATCTTGATGGCACTATAGAAAAAGAAAGCATACAAAGTGCTGGCGGGGCAAAATCAGCCAAGGGTCAAAGCCTAAAAACTTTCATCGATATGATAAAAACTTCAAATTTAATCCCCATCGAAAGAGATAGCTTGTATAATGAACTTAGGGTGTATTAGTTTTTGTGTAATTTTTTATTTTTGATTTTAAAAAATAATGATTTCAGAATAAATTTATAATTTTTTATGTATAATCAAACTCATGTTAATTTTAAATGAAAGGATATATCATGCAAGCGTTTAAATACCCTTGTTTTACAGATCATAAGAAAACAAATTTAAGAAATAAAGCTCTTATTTCTCTCATTTCTTCTGTCGTCCTGACTATCGTCAAATAATTTTTTCTTCACATTATTTTTATTATTGTTCAGTTTTTTGGTTGTTATGATTTTCATAACTTTACTTTAAATATGTTATAAATTTTTATCTTAAAAAGGAGGATAAGATGAAAAAATTTCATCTTGGTTTATGTGCTTTGGCACTTGCAGGTTTTGCTTGTGCAAAAGAAGTTAAAATAGGTGTTGTTTTGCCCCTGACGGGAAGCGTTGCTGCTTATGGGCAAGATGTTCTCATGGGCATAGAACTTGCTAATAAATTTCAAGCTAAGCTTAAAAACGGCGATGATGTAAAGCTTGTTGTTCTTGATAGCAAGGGAGATAAGGTAGAAAGTGCCACAGCTGCTACAAGGCTTGTTTCAGCAGATAAGGTTTTAGCCCTTATAGGAGAAGCTGTTACTCCAAATACCATGCAAGTTATTAGCGTAGCAGAAAGTAAAAAAATTCCTATGATAGCTCCTGTTGCCTCAGGCGATAAACTTTTAAATGGTAAAAAATACTCAAGCAGGGTTTGTTTTATGGATAGTTTTCAGGGTCAAAAATTTGCTGATTATGCCTTTAATACCTTAAATTTAAAAACAGCTGTTTTGATTACTGATCAAAGCAATGTGTATTCTTTGGGTTTATCCAAGGTTTTTGAGCAAAGCTTTACACAAAAAGGTGGAAAAATTCTTAAGAAATTTAATATCTCGTCAAATGACAAGGACTTTAAGGCTATCGTTTCGCAGCTTCAAGGTATAAATGCAGACTTTGTATATATGCCAATTTATCACCCAGAAGCTGCACTTATTGCTAAGCAAGCAAGAGCAGCAGGCTTTAAAGGGCTTTTAGCAGCAGGAGATGGGGTAAATAACAAGACCTTTATCGAGCTTGGAGGTAGTGCTGTAAATGGCGTGGTTTTTACGGATAGTTTTGATTATAATAACCCGCCAAATCAAATCAGCAAAAGTTTTCTTGATCTTTATGCTAAAGAAAAAGGCACAAGAGAGCTTCCAGCTTTTTCAGCCATGGGGGCAGATGCGTATTTGGTTGTGCTTGAAGCGATGAACAAATGTGAGACAAATTTAACAAGTGAGTGTATTAACAATGAAATCCACTCTATCACAAATTTTCAAAGCGTAGGTGGAACAATCAATATCAACAAAAGCGGTAACGCTAGTCGCTCAGTCGTTGTGAAAGAAATTCAAAACGAAAAACAAACATATAAGGCGACAATTAATCCATAAATTTTTTGAAGGAAATAAAAATATGAAAAAATTTCATCTTAGTTTATGTGCTTTAGCACTTACAAGTTTTGTATATGCAAAAGAAGTTAAAATAGGTGTTGTTTTACCCTTAAGTGGAGCTACTGCTGCTTATGGACAAAGTGCTTTAGAGGGGATTAAAATAGCTCATTTAATGCAAAATACCTTAAAAAATGGAGATAAGGTTGAGCTTGTTACTCTTGATTCAAGAGGAGATAAGGTAGAAAGTGCCACAGCTGCTACAAGGCTTATCGCACAAGATAAGGTGCTTGGATTTATAGGAGAAATGGTAACTGCAAATACCTTGCAGATCATGCGTGTAGCAGAAGATAAAAAAATTCCTCTCATTGCTCCTGCTGCAACGAGTGATAAGCTTTTAAATGGCAAAAAATACTCAAGCAGGGTTTGTTTTATGGATAGCTTTCAAGGCTCATCTTTAGCAAAATATGCTTTTAAAGACCTTTCTTATAAAAAGGCTGTGATTGTTATGGATCAAAGTACTGATTATTCTTTAGGTTTGGCTAAGGCTTTTGAAAAAGAATTTAAGCAAAATGGCGGAGAGATTTTAGCAAAATTAAGAGTAAGCTCTGGAGATAAAGACTATAAGGCTGTGATTGCTCAAATTGCAAATTTAAAGCCTGATTTTATTTATTTGCCAATTTATTATAACGAAGCAGCTCTTTTTGTGCGTCAGGCTAAAAATGTAAATTTAAACATAGCTATGGGATCAGCTGATGGGGTAGCTGATGAGACCTTTATCAAGCTAGCAAAAGATGCGAGCAATGGCTATATTTTCACAGATAGCTTTGATTATACTAATCCAACCACTAAGCTTAGCAAAGAATTTATCGCTGAGTTTGAAAAAAAGAACAAAACAAAAGAAGTTCCAAATTTTAGTGCCATGGGAGCCGATGCGTATTTTGTTATGTTTGAAGCTATGAATAAATGCACACATGATCTTACAAGTGAGTGCATTAACAAGCAAATTCATAGCACAAGTAATTTTCAAGGTGTTTCAGGTATTATAAACATTGATCAAAGCGGTAACGCTAGTCGCTCAGTCGTTGTGAAAGAAATTCAAAACGAAAAACAAACATATAAGGCGACAATTAATCCATAAATTTTTTGAAGGAAATAAAAATATGAAAAAATTTCATCTTAGTTTATGTGCTTTAGCACTTACAAGTTTTGTATATGCAAAAGAAGTTAAAATAGGTGTTGTTTTACCCTTAAGTGGAGCTACTGCTGCTTATGGACAAAGTGCTTTAGAGGGGATTAAAATAGCTCATTTAATGCAAAATACCTTAGACAATGGAGATAAGGTTGAGCTCGTTATAACTGATGATAAGGGCGAGAAGATAGAAGCAGCAAATTCAGCCACAAGACTTATAGCTACAGATGAAGTTTTAGCACTGATAGGGGAAATGACAACAGCACATTTTTTACAAGTCGTGCGTATAGCCCAAAAAGATAAGATCCCAGTGATTTCTCCAGCAGCTTCATCTGCAAAAATAACAGATAAACCCTATGCTGCTAGAGTAAGTTTTTCAGATAATTTACAAGGAGAAGTTCTTGCACGATATGCTATAACAAAAATGAGCTTCAAAGAAACCGTGATCGTGCTTGATCAAAGTAATGATTTTTCTTTAAATTTAGCCAAGGTTTTTGAAAAAGAATTTGTAAAAAATGGAGGAAAAATCAAAGAAAAGATAAGGATAAGCACAGGAGATAAGGACTTTAAGGCAATTATTTCTAAGATTAAAACCATAAATCCTGAATTTATCTTTATCCCTATTTTTTATCACGAAGCAGCACTTTTTGCAAGACAAGCCCTTGCGATGAATGTTAAAATTCCAACCCTCAGCGGTTGGGGTATAGCTGATCAAAAATTTATAGAGCTTGCAGGCGAGGCGGCAAATGGCTATATTTTTAGCGATAGTTTTGATTTTAATAACCCTCAAACCAAGCTTAGCAAAGAATTTATCGCTGAGTTTGAAAAAAAGAACAAAACAAAAGAAGTTCCAAATTTTAGTGCCATGGGAGCCGATGCGTATTTTGTTATGTTTGAAGCTATGAATAAATGCACACATGATCTTACAAGTGAGTGTATTAACAAGCAAATTCATAGCACAAGTAATTTTCAAGGTGTTTCAGGTATTATAAACATTGATCAAAGCGGCGAAACAAAAAGATCTGTCGTGATCAAAGAAGTAAAAGATTTGAAACAAGTTTTCAAAGACATTATCAACCCTTAGGATAGTTCAAAATGGATACCACTCTTTTTTTTCAGCAACTCATCAACGCCCTTTCTCTAGGCTCGATGTATGCACTCATAGCCATAGGTTATACTATGGTTTATGGGGTTTTAAGGCTTATTAATTTTGCTCATGGCGAAATTATGATGGTTGGAGCTTATGCGGCTTTATTTTGCATAACGATTTTAAATGTGCCTTTTTTGGGTGCTTTAAGTCTTGCTATGATTTTTGCTGCCTTAGTGGGTATAAGTATAGATAAAATCGCCTACAAGCCCCTAAGAAATGCTCCTAAAATTTCTCTTCTTATCACAGCCATAGGAATGAGTTATTTGATACAAAATCTTTTCAATGTCATCTTTGGCTCAGCAGCACTTTCTTTCCCTGTGCCAAGTTATTTGGAAAAAGTTATAGAATTTAAGGGCTTAAGCATAAGTGTGATTTCTATTTTTGTGCCTGTGCTTACCTTTGTTATCCTACTTTTTGTACTTTTTGTGCTTTACAAAAGTAAATACGGCGTTGCGATAAGAGCCTTAGCCTTTGACATACAAACTGTGAGCTTAATGGGCATTGATGCAAATAAAATCATAGCTTTAGTTTTTGCTCTAGGATCAGCTCTAGCTGCTGTTGGAGGGGTTTTTTGGGCGATAAATTATCCTTCTATCGATCCTCACATGGGCGTATTAATCGGTCTAAAAGCCTTTGCAGCAGCTGTTTTAGGAGGGATAGGCTCTGTTGTGGGTGCTGTTTTAGGAGGACTTATCATAGGTTTTTCTGAAGTGATTGTTGTTGCGTTTTTTCCGGAGCTTTCAGGTTTTAAAGATGCCTTTGCCTTTATCTTTTTAGTTTTTATCTTGCTTTTTAAACCTACGGGAATTTTAGGTATAAACTATGAAAGGAGCAGATTTTAATGAGTATGAGTAAAAATAAATTTGCACATTTTGCTTTTTTAGCACTTGCCTTGCTTTTTATCGTTTTTAGTCCAAATTTTTTTAGTGATTATGGCAACCAAATTTTAAATAATATCGCTATTTTTATCATCTTAGCAGTAAGTTATAATCTCATCAACGGCGTTACAGGGCAGTTTTCTTTAGAGCCTAATGGCTTTGTGGCTGTTGGAGCATACGCAGCAGCTTTGATACTTTTAAGCTCTGATAATAAAATCGATCAATTCGTACTTGAAGATCCAAGTTCTTTTATTTTAGCCTTTCATTCGAGTTCTTTTATCTTTGCTTTGTTCATGGGAGGACTTTTAGCAGCTTTACTTGCCTTGCTTCTTTCTTTTGCGGTGTTTCGAGTAAGAGGAGATTACCTAGCTATCGTAACTTTGGGTTTTGGTATCATCATCAAGCTTTTAGCTATAAATTTTCCAAGTATCACAAATGGTTCTTTAGGACTTAATGATCTGCCAAGACATTCAAATCTTTACTACACAGGAGGAGCTGCCATTATAGCTGTGATTTTGATCCTAAATTTAGTGTATTCAAAATATGGTCGTGCTATGCGTGCGATTAGAGATGATGAAGATGCAGCTAGTGCTATGGGGATCAATGCTTTTTGGATCAAAACCCTTGCTTTTTGCACCTCAGCCTTTTTAGAAGGCGTTGGAGGAGGACTTTTAGCTTGTTTGCTTGCTTCAGTAAGTCCTGAGCAGTTTGACTTTTTGCTTACTTTTCAGCTTCTTATCATCATCGTTTTAGGTGGGCTTGGATCTACAAGTGGAGCTATTTTGGGAGCATTTTTGGTCATTGGTGGGGCTGAGTGGCTTAGATTTTTAGATGAAAGTATGAATATCTTTGGCTATGAAACACCTGCAATGCCGGGTTTTAGAATGGTTGTTTTTTCACTTATTTTGATCCTTGTTATGCTTTTTGCACGAAAAGGACTTTTAGGCGATAAAGAAATCCTTGATTTTTTCAAAAAAAGGAATAAAAAATGATACTTGAGCTTAAAAATATCAACAAAAATTTCAATGGTGTCCAAGCCATAAGTGATACAAGTTTTGGTATCAAAGAAGGAGAAATTTTTACTCTCATAGGACCAAATGGTGCTGGAAAAACAACGCTTTTTAACATCATCACTGGAAATTATAAACCAAGTAGCGGGCAAGTTTTTTTCAAAGATAAGTTGATCAATGAGCTAAAGCCTCATAAAATCGTTCATTTAGGTATAGCAAGAACCTTTCAAAATATACGCCTTTTTTCAAGCATGAGCGTGCTTGAAAATGTGCTTATAGGCTTTGATCAAAGTATAAAATACAATGTTTTAGAAGCTTTTTTGCATTTGGGGCGTTTTAGTAAAAGCGAAAAAGAGGCTAGAAAAAAAGCCTTGGAACTTTTAGAAGAGCTTTCAATTGCTGATCTTGCACATGAAAAGGCAACAAGCTTAAGCTATGGACAGCAAAGAAAGGTTGAAATCGCAAGAGCAATGGCTACAAACCCTAGCTTACTTTTGCTTGATGAGCCAGCTGCTGGTATGAACTCAGCTGAAAGCTTAGAGCTTGCAAATTTGATCTTAAAGCTAAGAAAGGATTATAAGATCAGCGTTTTGTTGATAGAACATGATATGAATTTTGTGCATAAGCTTTGTGATAGGGTTTTGGTGCTTGATTATGGTAAGGTGATTTTTGAGGGTAAGATTGAAGAGGCGGTAAAAAACGAAGAAGTTATTGCTGCTTATTTGGGCGATTTTCATGGAGAAAAATAATGTTAGTGGTTAAAGATTTAAAGGTTTATTATGGCTTGATTGAAGCTTTAAAGGGCATAAGTTTTGATATAAAAACAGGGCAAATCATCACACTTATAGGTTCAAATGGTGCTGGAAAAACATCAACTCTTAATGCTATTTTAAACCGCGTGAAAAAAAAGGGCGAAATTAGCTTTTTGGGCTATGAGACAAAAAGACATTCAACACATGCCTTAGTGCAAAAAGGCATAGCCTTAGTTCCTGAGGGTAGAAAAATTTTTATCAATCTTAGCGTTGAAGAAAATTTAAAAATCGGAGCTTTTAACAATGGAGAAAATTATGAGCATTTAAAAGAGCAGATGTATAAGCTTTTTCCGCGTCTTAAGGCTAAAAGACAAAGTTTAGCAGGAAATTTAAGTGGTGGAGAAGCTCAAATGCTTGCGATTTCAAGAGCTTTGATGAGTGAGCCTAAGCTTTTAATGCTTGATGAACCATCTTTAGGACTTGCTCCAAAGATCGTAGGAGAGGTGTTTGATATCATTGTGAGACTAAAAGAAGAGGGCATTACCATACTTTTAGTTGAACAAAATGCCTTTTCAGCCCTTAAAATAAGTGATTATGCCTATGTTTTGGAAAATGGAAAGCTTGTTATGCAAGGCGTGGCAAGCGAGCTTATAGGAAATGATGAAATTCGCAAAAGATACTTAGGAATTTAATATTAGATTAACTTTAATATAATAAATTTACAAAAAATTTATTCTACCTAGGGACTTGATGAAAAATATTATCCAAAATTTTGGCGATTTGAAAATTTCTATTGCTTTATTTTTACTTTTTGCACTTTTTTGTGCCTTGGCAACTTTTATTGAAAGTGCTTATGGCACACCAACTGCTTGGGCTATGATTTATGGCACGCTGTGGTTTGGATTTATACAGCTACTTTTAGGTTTAAATCTTGCTTGTGCAATGTTTAGATATAAAATGTTCATGCTTAAAAAACTTCCTCTTGCTCTTTTTCATTTTTCATTTTTATTTATCTTACTTGGTGCTGCTATGACTAGATATATGGGCTTTGAAGGAAATTTACATATCAGAGAAAACGAAGAAAATGCTATCATTGAAAGCTCTAAATCTTTTATCAAAATGTCAGCTTTTAAAGAGGGACAAACTTACGGCACAGCTGCGATGAAAGATATAGGACTTTTGCCTTTTGCAAATGATTTGAAGCTTGTTTTAGATATAGATGGACAAAAGGCTAAGCTTAGTTATAAAAATTTACTCCTTGATGCAAAAAAAGTTTTTAGCGAAGATGAAAATGCTTCTGGCTTGCTTGCTTTAATGCTTTCAAATGACCAAGGGCAAACCTTAGAACTTGTTTTAAATGAAGGAGAAGTTCAAAATGTAGCTGGTATAAATTTTGCCTTTTTAAACGATGAGGTTACAAGCCCTTATGTGAAAATTGATAAAAATTTGAAGTTAAGCTCAAGTGAAAATCTTAATTTTATGCAAATGAGTGATGGCTCGAGTTCAAAACTTCAAGCACAAAGTGTTGCAAACAGCGAAGAAAAAAGACTTTATACCCTTGATAATATAAATTTTGTTGTTAAATTTGTCTCACTTCATGCAAAAGAAGAGATCAAAGGAGCAAATCGCCCACAAGATGATAGCTTTTGGCTTTGGTTTAAAAACTCTTGGCTTGAGCTTTTTAGAACAGGTTTGATTTCCTTGTTTGGAGAGCCACAAAACTGGAAAAATAGTCTCTTGCTTAGTATGAAAGACTTTGCTATGAGTAAAGAATACCAAGCTTTAGAACTTTCTCAAAATGCAAGAAATGCTTTAGAATTAGAGCTTGAGTATAAGGGCGTGAAGAAAAATTTATATGTTTTTGAAGAAGCAAGTCCGGTGATCCTTGACTTTGGAGTGGAGAAATTTTTTGTTGCTTGGAGTACTTCAACAATGAATTTACCATTTTCTCTTTATCTTAAAGACTTTATTCTTGATCGTTATCCAGGTTCTATGTCTCCACAATCTTATGCAAGCGAAGTTATAGTAAAAGATGATGACAATGAATTTGATTTTAGGATATTTATGAACAATGTGCTTGATTATAGAGGTTTTAGACTTTATCAAAGCTCTTATGATCAAGATGAGCTAGGCACTATACTTTCTGTCAATAAAGATCCGGGCAAAATCCCAACTTACATAGGTTATTTTTTACTTTGTTTGGGAATGTTTCTTAGTCTTTTAAATCCAAATTCTCGCTTTAGAATCTTAGCAAAACTTGTAAGCCGTGATAGTCTTAAAAATATAGCTGTGGCTTTGTTTTGTTTAGGTGTGATTTATAATTTTCAAAGCGTTCAAGCTGAGGAAAATCAACTTCCTCTCATCAGCAAAGAACACAGCAAACAATTTGCCTTTTTAGCTGTGCAGAAAAACGGAAGAATTGTTCCTTTTGATACTTTAGCTATGGAAATTTTAGAAAAAGTATATAAAGATACGAACTATAAAGGACAAGATGCAAGTGGTGTGATACTTTCTATGCTTGTTGATTTTAGAGCTTGGAGTAAAGAGCCTATCATCATCATGCCAAGAAATAAGGGTGTAAATGAAGAGATTTCTAAAATTTTAGGGATAAATCCTAGTAAGTATGTGAGCATACTTGATTTTTTTGATGAAAAAACAGGTTATAAGCTTACAAAATATGTTGAAAATGCAAATAGAAAAAGTCCTAATGCAAGAGGAGTATTTGATAAAGAGCTTATCAAGCTTGATGAAAGAGCAAATATAGTCAATCTTGTTTTAAGTACCGAGCTTTTTAGGATCTTTCCTCAAGAAGATGCTAACAACACCACTTGGCTTAATCCTTTTGAAGTACTTGAAGATAAAGAGCAAAAAAACCCTCTTGCCTCCTTGCTCCTTAGAAATTATTTTATCAATCTTGATAAAGCCTTAAATACAAATGATTACACCGAGGCTAATAAGGCTTTAGAAGCTCTTAAACTCTATCAGCAAAAAATGGGTGCAAGCATTATGCCAAGTGAAAATAAAATCGCTACTGAAGTTTTTGTCAATCACGCTCAAATTTTTGTAAAGCTTACCCCTTTATATCTTTTAGCTGGAGCCTTGCTTTTGATCTTGATTTTGGCAAAGATGATACAAACAAAGATCAAGATCAATTTTATCTTTAAACTTGTTTATATTTGCAATATCATCGCCTTTCTTATCCATACCCTAGGACTTATCTTAAGAGCTTATTTAGCTGATCATGCACCTTGGAGTAATGCGTATGAAAGTATGGTGTATATCGCTTGGGCTTTGGCTTTGAGTGGTATTTTCTTTTCAAGAAAAAGCCCTATTGCTCTAGCCTTAACCTCTATCCTAGCAGGCGTTGTTTTGCATGTGGCACATCTTGGGGAAATGGATCCGCAAATTACAAATTTAGTTCCTGTTTTAAAATCGTATTGGCTAAGTATCCATGTTTCTGTTATTACTGCTAGTTATGGATTTTTAGGGCTTTGTTGCTTACTTGGAATCTTTGTTTTGATTTTAATGTGCTTTTTGAAAAAAGAGGGCAAACACAATGAAAATATCTTAAGAAATATCACAGAAGCAAGTAGGATTAATGAAATGGCTATGATTTTGGGCTTGATCTTGCTTACTATAGGCAATTTTCTAGGTGCGATTTGGGCAAATGAAAGCTGGGGTAGGTATTGGAGCTGGGATTCTAAGGAAACTTGGGCTTTGATCAGTATATTAATTTATGCTGCTGTGCTTCATATGCGTTTAGTTCCTAAATTTAACAATCAATACAGCTTTGCACTTTGGTCTATGTTTGCGTATTGGAGCATTATAATGACTTATTTTGGAGTTAATTATTTCTTAGTGGGACTTCATTCTTACGCTGCAGGAGAGGCAGCACAAATTCCTCCTTCTGCGTATTATAGCTTTTTATTTATGTTAATTTTAGGTATTATAAGTTCTTATAAAAAACAATTTATTAAAAAATTATAAGGGATAT
Organism: Campylobacter sp. MIT 99-7217; assembly: GCF_006864365.1. Lineage (NCBI taxonomy): Bacteria > Pseudomonadati > Campylobacterota > Epsilonproteobacteria > Campylobacterales > Campylobacteraceae > Campylobacter > Campylobacter sp. MIT 99-7217. Next base: position 59,412 of record NZ_QHLJ01000002.1, on the reverse strand, counting down.
GAATGAGCATAGAAAGAATAGTCATTTTACTTGTTGTACTTTTAGCTATTGGCTTTGCTGTGGCTATATTTTTGACCTTAAAAAAACAAACGCAAACCAGTCAAGATAGCACAAAGCATAAGCCTGAACACAAGAGCTTATCCTTAGATGATCTTATATCTATGGCGCAAACAGCAAGTGATGATAAACTTCATGATCTTATTTTAACCTTTGTTAATACGCAAAAATTAGGCTCAAGAACAAATGCAAAAAGTATCAGTAAAGATGCAAAGAAAAAGCTTGATTTTGTAACAGCTGTTTCTTCAAATTCTCATTCTGAAGCTAAAAATATAGCTTTTTTAAATAGAGAATTAAGCAAAAGATATCCATCTTATAAAAAAGAAATCGATGCTTATGAACAAATGGGACTTGCTAAAAGAAAAATAAGACAAGGCTAAAATGAGGGAATTGTTTAAGTCAAATTCTTAAATTCATATGAAAATATGCTATGATTTCAGGGTAAATTTTTAAGGGGCAAAGATGAATTTGGTGATCGTTGAAGATGATATTAATATGCGTAAGGGACTTGAAATCGCCCTAGGCGAATTTGAGGAATTTAATATCAAATCTTATAAATCCGCCACCGAAGCACTCAAAAAGCTTGATAATAGCGTGGATTTGATCATCACTGATATCAATATGCCAGGACTTGATGGCATAGAATTTGTCAAAGCTTGCGAAAACAAATATGATTTTATCATCATTACAGGAAATGCTACCTTAAATAGAGCCATTGAGGCTGTGCGTTTGGGCGTGAAAGACTTTTTAACCAAGCCCTTTGATATACAAACCCTAGTTACAGCGATCAAAAGAGCTAAAATCATACGCGATAAAACCACAGAAAAAAAGAACAAGAAAAAAGAAAATACCGAGCAAAGTGATTTTTTTGCAAACTCAGCCCAGCTTGAAAAAACTCTAAATTTAAGCTCAAAAGCTGCAAAAACTGATGCTTCTGTTATGTTTTTTGGCGAAAGTGGTGTGGGAAAAGAGCTTTTTTCTAAATTTATACACAAAAACTCAAAGAGAGCAAATAAGCCCTTTGTTGCTATCAATATGGCTGCCATTCCAAACAATCTCATAGAAAGCGAGCTTTTTGGCTTTGAAAAAGGAGCATTCACAGACGCAAATGCTGCTAAAATAGGACTTTTTGAAATGGCAAATGAAGGCACGCTTTTTTTAGATGAGATCGGCGAAATGCCTTTTGAAATTCAAGCCAAGCTTTTAAGAGCCTTGCAAGAAAAAGAAATCACGCGTCTTGGAAGCACAAAACCTATAAAAATAGATGTTAGGATCATTTCAGCAACAAATGCCAACATAGAAGAAAAAATTGCTAAAAGCGAATTTAGAAGCGATTTATATTATCGTTTAAATACGATTCCCATTCAAATTCCGCCACTAAGAGAAAGAAAAGAAGAAATTTTAGGCATTGCGAATAAGGTTTTAGAAGATACTTGCAAGGAGTATGATTTGCCAAGCAAGAGCCTTAGTAAAGATGCTCAAAACGCACTTTTAGAGTATGATTATCCAGGAAACATTAGAGAGCTTATTTCTATCGTGCAAAGGGCTTGTATTTTGAGTGAGGGTGCTGAAATTTCAAGGCAGGATTTGTTTATTGAGGCAAGAAGCACGAAAAAGGAGATTAAAAATTTAGAAAAAGAGCTTTTTGAACAGGCCTTAGAACAAAGCGGAGGCGATATTTCACAAGCTGCGAAAATCCTTGATATAAGCGAGGATAAATTTAAAGAAAAACTAGCTAAATTTAAAGGATAGAAAGTGTCGAAAAAACAAAAAATCGCTATTATAGGTGCAACAGGTGCAGTGGGCGAAGAGCTTTTAAATGTCTTAGATGAGCTTGATTTTCCGGTTGAAAGCATTTTACCCTTAGCGAGTGCAAAAAGCGCTGGAGAAAAGGTTGAATTTAGGGGAAAAAGCTTCGTTGTTCAAGAGCTTACCGAAGAAGTTTTTAAGAAAAATCCTGTAGATATAGCTTTTTTTAGTGCGGGTGGAAGTATCTCAGCAAAATACGCCAAATTTGCCACGCAAGCAGGTGCTGTAGTGATCGATAATACGAGCCATTTTAGAATGGACAAAGATGTGCCTTTAGTCGTTCCTGAGTGCAATCCCGAGGATATCAAGCTTTGGAAAAACACCGGAATCATTGCTAATCCAAACTGCTCGACTATCCAAATGGTGCATGTTTTAAAGCCTTTAAATGACGCTTTTAATCTTAAAAGAGTTGATGTAAGCACTTATCAAGCAGCAAGTGGGGCTGGAAAAGAGGGTATGGAAGAGCTCGTTAAGGCTATGCAAAGCTTTTTTGAGTTTAAGCTTGATGAATTTAAGGCAAACACCTTTCCTTATACTCTAGCCTTAAATTTGATCCCGCAAATTGATGTTTTTACCGATAATGGCTACACTAAAGAAGAGCTTAAAATGGTCAATGAAACCCAAAAGATTTTGCATAAAAGTCTTGATATTTCGGCAACTTGCGTTCGCGTTCCTGTTCTTAGAAGCCACAGCGAAGCCATTTCAATGCATTTTGAAAAAGAAGTAAGTGTTCAAAAGGCAAGAGAAATTCTAAAAAATGCTCCAAGTGTCGTGGTGATCGATGAACCAGAAAATAAAAAATACCCTATGCCACTTTTCACAAGCGATACAAATGAAACTTATGTTGGTAGGATAAGAAGTGATATCAATCATAAAAATATCCTACATCTTTGGTGTGTGGCTGATCAAATTCGTGTCGGTGCTGCTACAAATGCAGTAAGAATCGCTCAAAAATGGCTTGAGCTTAAATAAGGAAGGATTGATGTTAGAGAAATTTTTTGAATCTTTGTTGATAAAGAGTCGTATTGTTACGATTTTACCGGTAATTTTTGGACTTGTTGGTGCTTTTGTGTTATTTTTTATCGCAAGTTATGATGTGATCAAGGTTATCATCGGCACCTTTGAGTATTTTGTTGTTCCTGGTTCAGGTATTGATCTGCATGAAGATGTAGTGGGACAAATCATTGGAGCTGTGGATTTATATCTTATGGCTTTAGTGCTTTTTATCTTTTCTTTTGGGATTTATGAGCTTTTTATCAGCGAAATTGAGGAATTTAAGCAAAGTAAGCAATCAAAAGTACTTGAAGTTCATAGTCTTGATCAACTCAAAGATAAACTTGCTAAGGTCATCATCATGGTTTTGGTGGTAAATTTTTTCCAAAGAGTGCTTCAAATGAAACTTGATAGCATGCTTGATATGGGGTATTTAGCTGCTTCGATTTTAGCACTTTGTGTAGGACTTTACTTTTTGCACAAGGGCGGACATTGATATATTTGTTTATGATTAAGGAAGAAAAATGATTTTCATCGATGCTTGTTTTAAAAAAAAGGTTCCTTATACCCCTGTTTGGATGATGCGTCAAGCTGGGCGGTATTTAAGCGAATATATGGCTGTTAGAAAAGAAGCTGGAAGCTTTTTAGCACTTTGTAAGGATTATAAAAAGGCTAGTGAGGTAAGCTTGCAGCCTGTTGAAATTTTAGGTGTTGATGCAGCAATTATTTTTTCTGATATCTTGGTTGTGCCTTTGGAAATGGGTATGCATTTATGCTTTAAAGCAGGTGAGGGTCCTGTTTTTTCTAAGCCTCTTTCAAATTTAGAGGATTTAAAAGCACTTGATCCTTTGAAGGCTGTAAAAAAGTTAAGTTATGTTTATGATGCCTTAAAGCTTACTAGAGAAAAACTTCCCAAAGAAAAGGCTTTGATAGGCTTTTGTGGCTCCGCTTGGACCATAGCTACTTACATGATAGAAGGAGCTGGATCTAAAAGCTATGCTAAGAGCAAGAAAATGCTTTATCAAAATCCTGAGCTTTTGCATCAAATTTTAAGCACACTCACTCAGGCTTTAAAGCTTTATTTAGAAGAGCAAATCAAAGCAGGGGCAAATGCTCTTCAAATCTTTGATAGCTGGGCAAGTGCCTTAGAAGAAAAGGCCTTTTTTGACTTTTCTTTTTCTTATACTAAAGAGCTTTGCTCTTATATCAAGGAAAAATACCCTCACATTCCTTTGATAGTCTTTCCAAGGGCAATTAGCGGGTATTTAGACAAAATTAATGGGGATTTTGATGTTTTTGGGGTGGATTGGAGCACGCCCTTAGAACTTGCAAGGGATAAATTAAGCTCTCGTTTTGTCTTGCAGGGCAATTTAGAGCCTTGCCGTTTATATGATAAAAAGGCGATAGAAGAGGGCATAAAAGAAATTTTAAGCATTATGAGAGGCAGGGCTCATATTTTCAACCTAGGTCATGGGATCTTGCCTGATATTCCTGTTGAAAATGCTAAATTTTTCATCAAAAGGGTGCAAGAGCTTTCAGCCCTGTAAGGATAGGCTTTGTCAAAGATCATTTTTGGACCTATAAATTCTAGGCGTTTTGGACGCTCTTTAGGCATAGATTTAAGCCCAAATAAAAAGCTTTGTAATTATGACTGTGTTTATTGTGAATTAAGCCCTGCAAAGCCAGTAAGCAAAAATGATGAGCCAGTAAGCTTTGAGCTTATCTTTGAAGAGGTTAAAAAGGTGCTTGAAAGTAAGCTTGATTTTGACATACTAACCCTTACAGCTAATGGAGAGCCAAGCCTTTATCCTTATTTAAAAGAGCTCATTATAGAGCTTAAAAAGATAAAAAAAGATAAAAAACTTCTTATCCTAAGTAATGGCACAGCTGTTTTAGATGAGGCTAAATTTGAAGCTTTGCTAGAGCTTGACATAGTTAAGCTTAGCCTTGATAGCGCTCTTGAAAAAAGCTTTTTTCGAATAGACAGAGCCTTAAAAAGCATAAATTTAAAAAAGATGATAGAAAAAATGGCTGAATTTAGCAAGCTCTTTAAGGGAGATCTTATCATGGAAAGCTTGATTATAAAGGATATTAACGATAATGAGGAGGATTTTTTAGCCCTAAATGAAGCCTTTTATAAGATAAGACCCCTAAGACTTGATATATCAAGCCTTGACCGCCCTCCTGCTTATCCTGTAAAGCCTGTTAGCAAAGAAAGGCTAGAAAGCTTAAGTAAGCTTATAACTAGCGTGCCTGTGCTTTTGCCAAGTAGGCATTTTGAGGGCAAAAAGCTTGATTTTAGTAAAGATGAGCTTTTAAAAATGCTTCATTTAAGAGCTCAAAGCGAACTTGACATAGAGGCTAAATTTTCAGCTCTTTCAAGGCAGAATTTAAAAGAATTGCTTGAGGCTAAAAAGATTAAAGAACTTAGCCTTGGAGGGGTTAAATTTTATAAGTCTTAAAAATACATTTTTTTAAAAAAAGCCTTGACAAGTAAAACTTTTTTCTATATAATCACACTTTATTTATTCCGGATTAGCTCAGCGGTAGAGTAGTCGGCTGTTAACCGATTGGTCGTAGGTTCGAATCCTACATCCGGAGCCACTATCTTTAAAAAATTCTCGTTTTACCTCCGTTATTTTTTATTTTTTTGCTTCGTAGAGATATCTTTAAAAATTTATTTAATATTTTTTTGGTTATAATTATTAAAATTTATATTGAGGTTTTATGATGTATAAGGATTACACAAATTTAAATTTTGATTTTCTTAAACAAAAAGGTGGGGTTGGTTTTGTTGATTCTTGGGAGTTTAATAAGCACAATAGTTATGCACAGGAACTTTATCAGGGTGTTTTAAAGAGGATTGATTTGTATGAGGAATTTAAAGAAGGGGCTTTGGATAATTTTTGTGCATTGATTTTGCCCATGAGTGTGGATCAAATTTGGCTTTTCAGACACAAGGAACTTCTTTTTTCTTATCTTGAGCAAGGCGGAATAGTTCTTAATTTTGTTGCAAGTTTTTGCGAGTATTTACCAAATTTATCTTTATATGAACAAAGTATGACACCTATTCGTGTAAGAGAGATTAAGCTTAGTAAACACATTATATGTGACGGCGTTAGAGAGTATGATATAAATTATAGGCGAGGAGTAAAAGGCTTTTTTAGCAGAGGTTTTTTAAATCCCCCTCAAAAAGCTGAGATTATCCTCACAGATAGCGATGGCAAATGTGTGGCTTATATTGATAGAAGCTCTAGTAAGGGGATCATTTTAAATACTGCTGGAGCTGATTTTTTCGCATATTCTTTGTATGATCATGATAGCTCTAAAAGAATGCCACTTAATACCTTGCTTTGGCTTGAAAACGAGCTTAAAGCAAAAGTTTGAAAGGATAAAGATGAAAAAAGCGATCATAACATCAGGTTCATCACATCATCAAAATTTTTTTAGCAATAAAAATGGCAAGTATAAGGATTTTTTTGATAAAAAAATTTATTTACCTGATCTTGAAAAAGAAAATTTAGAGGAATTCGAATATATTGTTTTTGCTTCTCGGCTACATTCTAAATTTATGCTTGCAAATAAGGAAAAAATTTATACTTATCTTGAAAATGGAGGTCATGTTGTGTTTTTTCATGATCTTTGCAAGGGATTTTTTGATTTTATTAGTTACGAGTCAAGGGCTGTAAATTTTTGGTGGTGGATTTTGCCGGGAGCTGATTTGGCTATTTATGAGTTTAATAAGCAGGATTGTTTTTGGAAATTTTTAAAACTCGAACAATGCAAATGGCATTATCATGGAGTTTTTAAACATGATGATAAGACTCAAAAGATTATAGTTGATGAGCTTGGTTTTTCTATTCTTTGCAAGGATATGCATCATTTTAAGGGCAATATTTATTTTAGCGCACTTGATCCTGACTTTCATCTAGGTCAAGGCTTTATGCCAATAACTGAACCATTTTTTGATCATTTTATGTCTTTTATCGAGTTTGATATAAAAAATTGATTTAAAAATATTTTTTATTTTTTGAAGTTATATGAAAACTATATATTCATAGTGAATTTAAATATTTATGGTGCAAATTTATAAATTTATTTTCTAAAATTTATAGCTTGTTGAGAGAATTTAAGTATATAAAATAAGCTATGATAATATCATTTTATCTTTAATAAAAAATAATAATTATTAAAATTTATTTAATTAAAAATTAAGGATACTTAAAGTATGATTTCAATTTTTTAAAATATTACATCAAGGCAAATTAATGAAAAAAATACTCTTTTTACTCTTTCTTGTAAGCTTTGCTTTGGCTAAAAATCCTTTAAGCGTGGCTATTGTAGCCCCATTGCCCTTACCGGCATTAACTGCTTTTGTAAGTGATGCGAGGATAGTTTTTATGCCAAGTGCTTCGATGAATGCTTATAAAAACTCCCTAGCCGCCTTTTTTTACCCTGAAAACTTAAGGGCTTTACACTCTAATGAACCAAGTGCTGAGGAGCTTTTAAAGCTAGGAGCTGATTTATATATTTGTCCAAGTACTAAGCCTAAGCTTTGTGCTGAGCTTAAAAGAGCTGGACTTGAAGTACTTGAGCTTGGTTTTGATGCGGATAATTATAATTCTAAATCAGTTTTAGCTTATTGGTTTAAAAACTTAGGCAAGTATTTTAATGTAAAAGAAAAGGAGGAAAAAATCCTGGCTGATATAAGCAAAAGCGAGGATTTCATAGCCTCAAAAACAAAAAACCAGCCTAAAACAAGGGCTATCATTATCTTTAGCTATGAAAAAGAAAGGCTGGTTTTAGGCGGACTTTTTGCAAATTATCTTTTAGAAAAAAGCGGTGCTGTGAATTTATTTAAGGGTGTAAATGCTTCAGCCATAAATTTAGAAGAACTTTACGCACTTGATCCTGAAATTATTTATATCACTAATTTTACCACGGCTTTACCTGAGGATTTATTTGTTTCTTCTAAATGGCAGGGTTTAAAGGCGGTTGCGGATAAAAAGGTGTATAAATTGCCTTTGGCAACTTATCGCTCCTTTGCTCCAAATTTAGACCTAGCTGTGCTTTTGAAATTTATGGCTTTGAAAAATCACCCAGATCTTTTTGAAGATCTTGACATAAAAGCTGAATATAAAAGACATTTTAAGCAAAATTTAAATCTTGATTTAAACGAGGCTCAGCTTGAAAAGATTTTTAATCCCAGCAAAGAAGCTGGACTTATGAAATAAAATATAAAGGATAGATATGAGAAAATTAAGTTTTATTGCCTTACTTAGCCTTTGTGCTTTTGGAGCAAATGAGGATATTAATTCTACTAAAAGATTGGAAGCTAGCTTTATATCAGCAGATAGATCCAAGGCTTTTGAAACACCCTTGAAAGAAAATTCTAAAAGTATAAGTGTTATTAAGAGTGAAGAGCTTTTGCAAAGTGGTGGTACAGGTGCTATGCAAAGTGCCTTAGAAAAAGCTCCAAGTATAGTTTTTGTAAGACAAGGAAGCATAAATGGGCAAATTTCAGTACGTGGTATGAGTTCTCAGCTTTCTCGCTCTATCATAGCTCTTGATGGAGTTCGCATAACCGGACGAAATACTCTGGAACTTAACTTAATTGACCCAAATTCTATAGATAGCGTAGAGATCATAAGGGGTTCAGCCTCATCTTTGTATGGCTCTCATGCTATAAATGGGGTAGTTAATTTTAAGTCAAGACGCTACACAGGAGATATCAACAAACCCTTTAGTCTTGATACAAGGATAAGAGCCTTGGAATTTAGCTCTGTAAATAAGGGTAGTGCTGGACGGCTTGAGATTCTAGGAGGAGGAGATGGCTTTGATGCCTTGTTTGGACTTCATGGACGCACAGGGGAAAGTTTTCGCACACCTTTAGGACCTGCTAAGGGATCTGATTTTCACTCTTATGGCTTTGATTTTAATCTTGGTTACACAAATGACAATGATATAAGATTTTACAGCCAAGGTCGCTTTCAACGCTCAGTTGACGGGGATGCTGGAGGTCAGTTTGCAGGAGCTGGGAGTGATTTTGGCTTTGAAAGAAGAAGAGATCCAAATATAGAAAGCTATCTTCGTCTTGGGCTTGAAGCTTATGATTTGGGCTTTGTGGATAAACTTGATTATTTTGTATATTACAGACGGTATAATACGGACTTATTTACCCGTAATGCAAGCACTTACACAAATAATCAAGTTTATAATAATAATTTCTTTGGTGCAAGATTAGCCCTTCAAAATATCTTTGAAACAAATACTCTATCTTATGGATTAGAAAGCCTTAGTGCCATATCTCCAACCCAGGCTAAGGCTAAAAATCTTTATACACAAAGAGAAACTATCGCAGGTAGAAAATCCCAACAACACACGCTTTCAGCCTTTGTTAAAGATGATTTAAAGCTTAGTGAGAGCTTTTTTATCAATGCAAGTTTAAGAGATGATTTTATCATCACAAAAATAGGCAAGAAAAACGCACAAAATGAAACGCCAGCTAGAAGCAAGGCTCTTGATGAGCTTGGAACGATAAGTAATAATGCTCTTACAGGAAGCTTAGGTTTTGTGTATTTTATAGCTGAGCCTATATCTTTGGTGGCAAATATCTCACAAAATTTCAAAAGTCCTGAAGCAGCTCATTATTCGACAAGTTCTACAACAGCAACGGGTAAGGTTCTTTTACCTAATCCAAATTTAAAAAACGAAACAGCAAGAAGTTATGAGGCTGGTATTCGTTTCGAAGATGAGTATAATTTTTCTAGTTTAAATTTTTATCAAACAGATTATAAAGATATGCTGATTACTCCAAGTGAAACCTTAAATGATCCGCAGTATCCAAATGGTTGGAATTATTCTTATATTAATATTGGCAAGGCTATGATCCGCGGGGTTGAACTTCAAGGAGAGCATAAATTTATGGGCTTTACTTATGCTTATAATGCTACTTATACCTATGCTCAAGATAAAACAAATGATAAGCCTCTTTCTCAAATCGCACCTCTTTATGGAAGATTAAGTCTTGCTTATGATATGCCTTGGGGTTATGTTAAATTTCAAGAAAGAGCTTATAAGGGTAAAACTCGCGTAGATAGGGCAGTTGAAAGAAAGAGTAAGTCCTATGCCTTGAGCGATCTATATCTTGGCTTAAATTTAGGCTTTTTTAATAAAGAAGCTAAAAATATGCAGCTTATCTTTGGTGTAGAAAATATCTTTGATAAACTTGCAAGAAATCCGGTAACTCAAGAAGATATAAAATTTGCTAAGTCTAAGACTAATCCCTTGCTAGAGCCGGGGCGTAATTTTTTCATCAAATACGGATATAATTACTAGATGAAAATTTTATTTGCCTTAATTTTTATTATCATTTTATCCTTGATCATACTTGGAATTGGTCGTTTTGAGCTAAGTTATCTTCAAATTTTTGATATCTTACTTGGTAAAACTGAGGGCAGGGAAGCCTTTATCTTGCTTGAACTTCGCTTGCCTCGTGTTATTTTAGCCCTCATAGTAGGAGCTAGCTTAAGCGTGGCAGGGGCTAGCTTTCAGGCTATTTTTAGAAATCCTCTAGCCTCCCCTGATATCTTAGGCGTTGCTAGTGGGGCAGCTTTTGGAGCTGTATTAGCCTTGCTTCTTGGGCTTAATATTTATTTATTAACTGCTTTTAGCTTTAGCTTTGGCCTACTTAGCCTTGCTTTGGTGCTTTTAATTGCTAAAGATTCTCATAATAAAATCATGATTATCTTATCAGGCGTCATCATCTCAGCTCTTTTTCAAAGCTTTATTTCCTTGCTAAAATACATAGCAGATCCCCAAGATACCTTGCCTGTGATTACTTATTGGCTACTTGGCTCTTTGCAAGTTGGAAATTTAAAGCAAATGATCATTTGTAGCTTAGGTATGATAATAGGCTCTATCATCATTGTGATTTACCGCTTTAAACACAATATTTTAATGCTTGAGGATATAGAAGCAAGGAGCCTAGGGCTTAATATTAAGGCCTTAAGATTAGGGCTTATCTTTGCTAGCACTCTTATTGTTGCTTGTGTGGTTAGTATCTGTGGAATCATAGGCTGGATAGGACTTATAGTGCCTCATATAGCTAGAATGATAGCTGGTTTTAACACAGCCAAGGTCATTGCAACGAGCCTTTTTATAGGTGCTATTTTTATGCTCATAATAGATACGCTAAGTAGAAGCTTAGCCCAGCAAGAACTTCCTATTTCTATACTTAGTGCTGTGGTTGGAGCGCCTTTTTTCATAGCCATACTTTACAAGGCAAAGGGAATGAGAATATGATTTTTGAGCTAAGGCAAGGCTCTTTTGCAAGGGGTAAAAGAATGCTTTTTGAGGGGCTAAGCTTAAGCGTCAAAGGAGGGGAAATCCTAGCCATACTAGGACAAAATGGGGTTGGCAAAACCACGCTTTTGCAATGTCTAATGGGCTTTTTACCCCTAAAAACAGGGGCTTGCTTTATAGATGGTAAAAATATCACTAGCCTTAGTCAAAGGGAGCTTTTTTCCAAGCTTTCTTATGTGGCTCAGGCTAAAAATCACGGCTTTTCTTTGAGTGTTTTGGATATGGTTGTCTTAGGGCTTAATACTCAAATTTTTTTAGAGCCTAAAAAAGAGCATTATAAAAAGGCTAGTATGATGATAGAAAGGCTAAATTTAGAGCATTTAAAAAACAGAACCTGCGATAGTTTAAGCGGGGGCGAGCTTGGTATGGTGCTTTTTGCAAGGGCTTTAGTAAATGAGCCAAGCCTAATCATACTTGATGAAATAGAAAGTCATTTAGACTTTAAAAATCAGCTTTGCATCTTAGAAAATTTAAAAGCCTTGCAAGCTGAGGGTAGGGCCATAATCTTTAATACCCATTATCCTCAAAATGCCAAAAAGCTAGCCTCTAAGGTGCTTATCTTAGAAAAAAACACCCACGCCCTAGCAGGAGCTGAGCTTTTAAATAAAACCCAGCTTTCAAAGAGCTTTGAGGTTAGGGAGGAGTTTTTTGAGCATTGGCTTTAAAGAGTGTTTAAAAGATCTTTAAAGAGTCTTTAAATAGCCCTTGCTTAAATTTGGGCTGAAAGGCTTTTTTATAAAAATAAGCCCTAGACTAAAGGCTGAATTATTCTTTCAAAGCTTCTTTCAAACGGCTGCTAAATTGATATTCATCTAAGCGTTGATAATTTTCATAAAAGTTTTGATGATATAAATCAGCTTCAAAAGCTTTGTTTTCATCATTTAAACTTTCTTTATCCCTGTAGAAAAAGCCCTGTTTGCTATCTTTTAAATAAATTCCTTTTTGAGTGATGAACAAATCACTATTAAAGCCAAATTCAAGCCTTTCATTTTGTGGTTTTGCTAGCATATTTTTACCTCCAAGACTTAAAAACTTAACCTCGCTTAAGCTTAAAGCATATAAGGTTGCAAAGATATCTTTGTGAGAGCCGATACGAGTTTTATCATAGTAAAGATCCTTTTGCAAAGCCTTTGGGATATAAAGATAAAAAGGCACAGAGTAAGTTAGGGCTTTTTGCGTGTTAAAATCCGTCTTAAGCTCTCTTTGGCGGTGATCTCCTGTAGCTGCTATGATAGTGTTTGAGGCTAGTTTTTCATCTTTTTTTATCAAGCTTAAAAACTTGCCAAATTCATTATTTGCGTATGCAAAGGCTTGTAAAATTTCTAAAGCATTGTTTGTTTTGGGTGAGTAAGTCCTTTCAAGCAAAGCCTTTGGCACAGCTTTTTCATCAAGCAGAGCATAAGGGGTTTTGTTATAAGGTGGGTGATTTGAAATGCTAAGAGCGATGATAAAAAGCCTTTCCTCGCTATTTTTTAAAAGCTCATAAATTTTCTTATACATATACTCATCGGCTACGCCGTATCCATTTGCACTTTCTTTTGCGCCCTCGTATTCACTCATCAAAACCACCTCATCGATGATCTCATCAACGCCTTGGGCTTTTAAAAAATTGCCCACATTTTGCCAAGCCTCATTTCCAGCATAAACAAAAACAAGCTTATAACCAGCATTTTTATAAATTTGCAAAGGCGTATCCTTAAGTCTTAAATTTTGATACCTTGAGCTTGCAATTTGTGCCTTAGGACTTAGAAAAAGAAGTCTTGAAAATGAGGGCATAGTGCCGTTTTCGCTCGATAAAAAGCGTGTAAATAAAAAATCTTGCTCAAAATGCTTTTCAAGCTCGCCTAGCAAATTCACCTCATTTTGAAAGTCTAAGGCTGCTAAACCAAAGCTTTCCATTATATTTAGCACCACATGAGGTTTAAGCCTTAGGGCAAGTTCGTTTTTAGGGCTTGTTTGATAAAGAGGAAAAAGCTCTTTTTGTAAGTTAGCCCCTTCCTCATCGCTGATAAAATTTATCTTTTCATCATTTTTATACTGCTTTAATGCCCATGAAAAAGCTAATATGGGATTAACAGCGATTTCGTTGATAAGTGGGATTTGGTGGAATTTATAATTAAAAGCATTCATTGAAACATGCTTGTAAGGACCTCTTAACGCTATGATATAAAGGGCTATTAAGCCTAGGTTAAAAAGGATCAAAAAAGAAAATTTAAGCCTTAAGGGCTTTAAATCAAGCCTTAAAATTTTATGATTAAGCCATGCACAAAAAAGGCTAAAAATAAGGGCAAGAAAAAGTAAAAGCAAAATAGGATAATCACTCCAAATGATCTTAAGCAAGGTGCTTGTATCATCATCTTTAAGCCCAAAGATAAAAATATCAATCTTGTTTTGATACAAGGCAAAATAATAATAATTAATAAAGCAAAAAAGTATATTTAAAAAGGCAAAAAGCCCTATATAAAAAGAGCTTGCGTAAAGATAAAAATGAGTGATTATCCTACTTTGATATCTTATTTTTGTTTCAAAAGGCTTTAAAAATAAAAGTATAAAATAAATCAAAAGCAAAGGCAAAAAGCCACTTGCACAAAGTCTTATATCATGAAAAGCACCAGCTAGAGACATTTTGATAAGATCTTTTGTATTTAAAAGCTCATTTTGAGCAAAGCCTATCATAAAGGCTCTTTGCAGGGCAAAAAGTGCTATAAAAACAAGGCTGAAAACTAGAATTTGAAGTAAAATTTTCCTCATCTAAGTCCTTTTTGACTTGAGCTTTGAAGAGCTAAATTTAGTGTAGTTAAGTTTATCCTTAGCAAAGATAAAAGCAAAAATCAAAGCTGGAAGCACAAAAAGAGCTGAAAAAAGGGCATTAAACTGCACTCCAAAGTTCATTAAAACAAGTCCTCCAAGCCATGAAGCAAGTGCTATGCCTACATTAAAGGCAGCCTCATTGACACTTACGGTGCTATCTATAAATTTATGACTATGTCTTTTGGCTTTTGCGATACTTAGCATTTTAAGTGAGGGTATAGTAGAAAAGGCAAAAAAGCCTATCAAACAAATGCTTATAACAATACCTATCTTAGAATACATAGCCGGCTCAACGCTTAAAAAAGAAAGCATTAAAAGTAGTAAAATCACTCTTAAAGAAAAAACAGCACCAAATTTATCTGCCATTTTTCCACCCCATAAATTCCCAAAAATAGCACAAATTCCATAAGCAAGTAAGATATAAGCAGTATCTTGCACTCTAAAGCCACTGATTTCAACCAAGAGTTTTTGGATATAAGTATAAAGGACAAACTGAGATCCACATGAACAAATCGTGATCACATAGGTTTTAACTAAATTCTTATGAGAAAAGGCTGGAATCAAACTTTTAAGGCTGGTTTGAATAGAGTTTAAATTTTTTGGCATCATTCTTAAAACCCCTATAAAGGCTAATAGAGTGATGATAAAGATGAGCAAAAAGATAAATTTAAAGCCAAAAAAATGCCCGATAAAAGTCCCCAAAGGAACTCCGGTAACCAAAGCCACAGTTAATCCCGTAACCATAACAGCCAAAGCACTTGAGCGTTTATCACTTGGTGCTATGGCGGTAACTGCAAGTGTGGCGATCACAAAAAATACCCCATGCTGAGTACCTGCTATAAAACGCATAAAGGCTGTAAGATAAAAATTTGTGCTAAAAAATATCACTAAATTCACAAGTGCAAAGATTCCTAGGTTGATCAAAAGCTGAGTATGGCGATAAAAGCGACTTAAAGGTATGGTAACAAGTGGCGCACCAATGACCACGCCTATGGCATAAAGAGTTGTGAGCCAGCCTGCAGTTTTTGCATCGATATGAAAATAATCTTGCACATCAACTAAAACCCCAGCCATTACAAATTCAGTAACGCCCAAGGCAAAGGAGCTTAAGGCTAGGGCGAAAATAGCTTTTTTATAATCTTGCATTTTTTCCTCTATGATAACAATTTCAAAGCGAAATTATAAATTCTTAGCCTTAATTTAATGTAAAAATTAATATGATTTTAGAATTTAAAAATGGTCTTTTTGCCACTGAAGTTTTGCTTTAAGGCTTGTGTTATCAGTCATTTTAGCATAAAGCATTTCTAAAGAAAAGCATTTTGCATTGCCAAGTTTTGCAAAAGGAAATTTTTGATGATATATCTTAGTTTGCTTTAAATTTGCTTCTTTAAAGCTAGCTTTGATTTGCAAGCCCTTAAGTGTAGCTATAAAACTATCTTCGGCGATATTTATGGCTATGTTTGGATTAAGCCTTGCAAGATGAATGTGCTTAGTATTTTCGTGTGAAGCTATGATAAAGGCAAAATTTTCTTCATCAAAAGCATAAAAGGCATTAGCGATATAAACGCCGTTTTCATCTTGCATAGCCCATGATAAAAGACGCATTTTTTGTATATAATCAAGTATTTTTTGAGGCATTTTAGCCAGCATAGTGATAAATAAACTGCGAAATAATATATAAAATACCCAAAAACAAAGCACCAGCTAAAACACCGCCATGTCTTGCCTCACTTTTTTCTTGATCTTCATAAATTTGCATACGCCCGTATTCATCAGTGTATGATTGTAATTTAAGGTGATTATCTTTAAAAATGCAATACAAGGTATAAAACACACCAGCAACGCAGATTAAAACACTTAAGCCTGAGAGTATATAAAAGGCGTAAATTTCAAAAGTTGAGGTGATATTTTTCGCCAAAGGCTTAAAAAATCCATTGATATAAAAGGACATCACACCACCAAAAAAGATTAAAGCAAACAAGTCTTTTGGCAAATAAGGAAATCTTTTGCACATAAAAAAGCTACAAACGCCCACAAAACTTAGAGTCAAAGGTATAAGCCTTTCGTAATCTTCAAAGCTTTTAAACTCAGGCACGAAAGCGATAAATTGTTCAAATTCTTTCTCATTTGTAGGGAAGTCAGCGATCAAATCAAGCCCAAAGTCCTTTAAGCTTTTATAAAACAAAAATATATAAAGGGGTATAAGGATATTTTGTCCATTGATCTCATCATCTTTAAAATAAACAACGATGATAAAAGAAGCTAAAATGAGTAAGCTATAAAATTCGACACCTATGACAAGCTCGATCACCCAAGATATAGCAAGGGCAAAAACGCATAAAAAGGAAAATTGTATCCAAGGGCGGATAAGTGGCATAAAAGGTGTGCTAAAGAAGCGAAGTAAGCCAAAAGCAATACTCATAGCTACAAGGACAAGAAAGATACCAATAGGTAAAAAAACAAACATAAATTACCCTTTAAAAGCTCCTAGTTTTAGTATTTTTTGAACTCTCATAGCGACAAGTTCTCTTTTGTCTATATTTTCAAGTTCTTCTAAGGCTTGAGAAACATAGTTTGCGATATTTGCAGCAGCCTTATCTTTATTTCTATGAGCCCCATTAACAGGCTCATCAATCACATCATCGATTAAGCCTTGACTCTTAAGATCATTTGCTGTTATTTTCAAAGCTTTTGCAGCTTGCTCGCTCTTGCTAGGATCATTCCAAAGTATAGCAGCGCAGCCCTCAGGAGAAATCACGGAAAAAACGGAGTTTTTCATCATCGCTAGCTTGTCAGCCACGCCAACAGCCAAAGCTCCACCACTTCCACCTTCTCCTATAACTACAGCTATAGTAATGGTTTTTAAATCACTAAGTTCGTATAAATTTGTAGCAATAGCCTCGCTTTGTCCTCTTTCTTCAGCACCAATACCCGGATAAGCACCCGGAGTATCAACCAAAAATAAAATAGGAATTTGAAATTTCTCGGCAAGTTTTGCCACTCTTAAAGCTTTTCTATATCCCTCAGGGTGAGGCATACCAAAGTTTCTAGCAAGCTTTTCTTTTGTTCCTCTGCCCTTTTGTTCGCCTATGACGATGAGTTTTTTACCACCTAAATACCCAGCAAAGCAAACAATGGCAGGATCATCTCTAAAGGTTCTATCTCCGTGAATTTCATGAGCATCACTTAAAATACTTTGTATATAATCAAGTGCGTAAGGACGATCTGGGTGTCTTGCAAGTTGTAAGCGTTGAAAATCACTTAAATTTTTATAAGTTTTAGAAATCTCTTTTTCAAGATTTTTTTTTAGGATAGCTACAGCATCGCTATCGCCTTTGATTTGTGCATTAAGAATAGCCTCGTCAATTTGCTCTATATTTTTTTCAAAATCCAGATAAGAAGCCATACTAATCCACTTTTTTAAAGATTACACAACCATTTGTTCCGCCAAAGCCAAAGGAGTTGCTCATTGCTACTTTTATATCTTTTTTTTGTGCAGAATTTGGAACATAATTTAGATCGCATTCTTCATCTTTACTGATTTGATTGATAGTTGGAGGAATGATACCCTTATCTAAAGCCATAAGACAAATCACCGCTTCAATAGCCCCAGCAGCTCCCAAACAATGTCCAATTTGCCCCTTTGTAGAGCTTATCAAAGGAATATCATTTCCAAAAAGTTCTTTGATCGCAGCAGTTTCGTTTTTGTCATTTGCTGGAGTTGAAGTTCCGTGTGCGTTGATATAATCAACCTTTATATTTCCAGCCATTTTAAGAGCTTTTTTCATAGCTCTTAAAGGACCTTCAAGAGTAGGAGCTGTGATGTGGTTAGCATCCGCACTTTCACCATATCCTACAAGTTCGGCATAAATTTTAGCCCCTCTTTTTACAGCATCTTCGTATTTTTCAAGTATTAAAGCACCTGCACCCTCGCCCATAACAAAGCCATCTCTTTCTTTATCAAATGGACGAGAGGCTTTTTTTGGATCATCATTTCTTGTTGATAAGGCTTTCATGGCGGCAAAACCACCTATACCCACAGGGCAAATGGCTGCTTCAGCACCGATAACAAGCATTTTACTTGCATCGCCTAAGGCTATGCTTTTGTAAGCTTCGCCAATAGCATGAGTTCCTGCTGCACAAGCTGTTACACAGGCTAAATTTGGACCCTTAAGCCCATGTTCGATAGAAATAACACCACCTAGCATATTTACAAGAGCAGAGGGAATAAAAAAAGCAGATATGCGTCTAGCACCTTTATCAAAGCAGGTTATAGAATTTTTTTCTATATTTGGCAAGCCTCCTATACCAGCGGCCGAAACTATACCAAAATCTTCTCTATCAAAGTCTTCAGGAAGTTTAGCTTCCTTAATCGCGTCCCTTGCAGCCTTAATGCCAAGCTGTATAAAGCGATCAAGTTTTTTAACCTCTTTAGGATCGATAAATTCTAGGGGATCAAAGCCTTTAACTTCAGCAGCGATTTGCACAGGAAAGTCATTTGTATCAAAAAGTGTGATCTTATCAACACCACTTTCGCCCTTACAAATATTTTCAAAAGAACTTTCTTTATCTAAACCTAAGGCATTGATCATCGCAATACCTGTAACTACAACTCTTGCCAAGTTAGCTCCTCAATGCAAAATTAAAAAATTATTTTTTAAGATTTTCTATATAGCTAACCACATCTTCTATTTTTACTAATTTTTCAGCATCACTATCTGGAATTTCTACGCCAAATTTTTCTTCCAAAGCCATGATCAGCTCAACAACATCTAAAGAATCAGCACCCAAATCTTCGATAATTTTAGATTCCATCTTAACAGAATCTCCATCAACACTTAATTGCTCAACAACAACAGCTTTTACATCATCAAAAGTTGCCATTTTTTCTCCTTGATAAAATTAAATTAAACGATATTCTACAATAAAAAACTTAAAAAATAACCTTGTGTAAATATTTTTTTATATATTTTTTTCATAAGAGGCTTTTTTAAGTAGCTTATAAACGAACTTAGATTAGAATTTAAGCTTTATTTTAAATTTGGAATAAATATAGATGAAAAAGGCTTTTATTTTTGCTTGCGTTTGCTTTTTTGTCGTTTTTTCTCTTAGCTTTTATAAAGAAAATGACATAAAAACAGCAAAGACAAATTTAAATTTTGCAGTTACGACACAAAAAGCTCTTGAGTTAAGCTTTGATGAAATACTCATTAAAAATTCAGAAAAATCAGCACATTCAAGCTCTTTACTAAGATTTAAAGAAGGCATCTTGCTTGTCTTTTTTGCAGGCACAAAAGAAGGGGCTAAAGATGTTAGAATTTACAAGAGTTTTTTAAATGCTGGCAAATTTGATGAACCAAAGGCGATTTTAAGTGCAAAAGATCTTTCTTTGATGAGCAAGAAATTTATCAAAAAACTTGGCAATCCCGTGCTTTTTAAGGATACAAATGAAAGAGTACATCTTTTTGTCGTGGGCGTTAGCCTTGGAGGCTGGGCAACGAGCAAGATTTATCAACTTCGTTTTGATGAGAGCTTAGAAAAGCTTGAGTTTATCGGCGAGCTAAAGCTTTCAAATTTGGCTAATTTTTCTCATCTAGTAAGAACTCCAGCACTTGCTTTGCAAAACTCAGGCTTTGTTTTGCCATTTTATCATGAACTTGCGGATAAATACGCTTTGCTTGGGTATTTTGATGACAAGGCGAGGCTAAAATTTACACAAAGGCTAAATTCTTTAAAATCCCAGCTTCAACCAAGCATGATAGCCACAAATTCAAACTCTTGCCTCATCTTTTTTCGCAACCACAAAGCTTATGAAAATGACGCTTTTATGCAAAGCTGTGAAAATCCTGAGCAAATCATCAAAACAAATCTCAAAAGTTACGACACTTCAAGTGTTTTGTTTAGCTTTGATTTTGAGGGCAAAAAACGCATTTTGCTTGTCCATAATGATGCAGGCAAAAAGATGCCAAGAAAAAGCCTTTCTTTGTATTATCTTACAAATTTAGAAAATTTGACAAATGAGGCTCATTTTACAAAGCTTTTTACCATCAAAGAAGCTGATGAGGTAAGCTATCCAAGCGTGAGTTTGGACGAGAAAAATGCTTATTTAAGTTTTACCCTTGATAGAAAAAATATCCTCTTCAAACGCTTTTCTTTAGAGAGCCTAAATAGCCTTATAGAAAAGCTTGAGCAAGGAGTGAGATGATGTTTGGAGTGTTTTTGCTTTTTCTTGCCTTGTTTTTAGCTTCGTTTAACTTTATACAAAAAATTTGGCTTAAATATATCTTAGTTATTAGCTTTTTAGCGTTATTTTGTCTGCCCTTATATCAAAAAAATCATTCTGTAATCAATCTTTGGTATTCTTTTTTCGATGCACCTTGTATTTTAAGCATACTTTTGCTTTTGTGTTTTATTTTAAGAAAAATGCTTAAAGATTTTCATACAGGCTTAAAAATCACTCATTTTTTAGAACAAAATGCTTTAAATTTAGCCTTTTGTGTGGTAGTTTTTGTTCTTGGCTTGATTTTATTTTTAGGAGAGCTTAATCTTATAGGATTTGATCTTTATCACTCTAGCTTGATGTATCAAGGCATGATTGTGTTTATTTTTGTGATGATTTTGTATTTGATAAAGCCTTTTTATGGAATTTTAGCCCTTTTAAGCCTTGTTTTTATGATAGGCGAAAAAACGGCTTTTGATGTCTTAATCGATGTGTATTTATGGCTTTTTTCTTTGATATTTTTGGTGCTAAAAGGTTTAAATAAAATAAAATTAAGGCTTAGAAAATGAAACTTTCTTTTAAACAAATTTTGATTCATTCTTTTATCTTTTTTATCTTTTTGTATTTTGTATTTTTAAGCTTAAGGCTTGTTTTTATCTTGTATATTCAAGGAAGCATTCATTTAAATGTTGATTTTTTCACAAGTTTTTACAATGCTTTTAGATACGATGGGCAAATTATCGGCGTTTTGGTGCTTGGATATTTTTTACTTTCTTTGTTTTTAAAGCAAAAATTAGTCCGAATTTATGCTTTTTTATGTATTTTCATCACTTGCTTTGTCAATATTGCTAATATCGGCTTTTATGAAATTTACAAAGATGTTTTTAATGCAACGCTTTTAGGACTTATCTTTGATGATCAAATGGCGATTTTAAAAACGGGCTTAAGTGGGGAGTTTAACCTCAGTATAAAGGTGCTTTTGTGGCTTATTTTAAGCTTTGTTTTTTATGCTTTATTTTTATTTTTGCTCTTTTTGGCTCAAAAAATCTTTAAGGCTCGTTTTATAAATTTAAGCAAGCTTAAAAATTTAGCTCTTTTTTTGTGTCTCGCCCTTTGCTTACTCTTTGCTATCAATGGACAAATAGGACTTAAAGGCATTTCTTTAGGAAAAGAGCTTGTTCCAGTGAGCGATACTTTTTTAAGGCAGATCACGCAAGGTGCTTACAGGGATTTAAACTATGTTTATAAATCTTACGCACAAATTTCAAAGTCAAGTTTTCAAAACTATATCGATGAAAGTCCTATAAAAACAGCTTCTAATTTTTTCAATCTCAAAGAAAATGACTTTAAAACGCTAAATTTACATGATTTGCTTCAAAAAGAGGTTCAAAGCTCAAAAGATACAAAAATCGATCATATTTTTTATATCGTGGCCGAAAGCTTTAGTGCTTGGCATTTTGACGAGGAATTTAAGGAGATGAATCTAACAAGTGAGCTTTCAAAAATGATTGATTTACAAACTGCCTTTTGCGTGCCTATTTTTATCCAAAATGCAGCCTCCACGATAAAAAGTCTTGATGTACAAATCAGCGGACTTTATCAAATCGAAATTCCGCTTAATCTAAGCGTAGGCAAAAGCCCTGTATTTAACACTTCAGCAGGTTTTATCTTTAAAAGCTTAGGCTATGAAAATAATTTTTACTACGGAGGCTCTGGAACTTGGCAAAAGCTTGACAGCTACACGCTTTCTCAAGGTTTTGATCAAATTTTTTATAACACGCATGTTATTGATTTTGCTAAAAAACAAGGATTTAAAGCACCTTTTGAAAACGCTTGGGGTGCTTATGATCATTATTTGTATGAATTTATCAAGGCAAAAAGTTTGGAAAATGCAGGCAAAAAAACCTTTTCTATGATCATGACCACCTCTTATCACCCTCCTTATGATCTGCCTTTAGAGGATTTTAATGTGCCTTTTGAAAGCATAGATCAATTTTTACAAAAACATGATGAAATAGCTGATAAAACAAGGGCTAGAAAGGTTTTTGCGCATATTTATTATCAAGATAAAATGCTTGCAAAATTTATCAAAGAAACTTCAAAAGCCCTTCCAAATTCCCTTTTTGTCATCACAGGCGATCATTATGATAGAGAATATCCTTTTAAAACAGATAGTGCTATCTTGCAAAATCAAATTCCTTTCATACTCTACGCACCAAATTTAAAGCCAAAAATGACCTCAAAGCTTGGCTCTCACATCGATATCGTGCCTACCATAGTCGAACTTGTCGCACCAAAAGGCTTTAAATACGAAAGCTTTGGTTATCCTCTTTTTTCAAACCAGGCTTTGCCTAAAAAAGATTATGTTTTAGGGTATTTTGCCGTTGCAAATGAGAGATTTTTAAACAATGGCTATAAAAACGAGTATTTTGAAGGTGAGCAAAGTTTGCAAGATGATGAGAGCTTAGCCGAGCATTTGTTAAGACAGCTTAAAAGAGCCAAGGCTTTGAGCTGGTGGATTTTTAGAAATGGTTATGAGATAAAAGATGATTAAGCTAGATTTTGAAGAATCGCACTTCCCTCATCACTAAGCTTTTTGCCTCTAAAATATGCTTTTGCAAAACTTATGATAAGAGCATGAAAAATTTGATAAAGTTCATAAAGTTCAAGTTTTTTTCCTAAGAGTTTACAAAGCTCATTTTGTTCATTGCTGATCCCGCTTTCAAAAAATTCCCTTAATTCCTCATAGCTTTCAAATTCGTATCCTAGTGCTAAAGCAAGGCGGTTTGTGTAGCTATCAACGACAAGAATTTCTTTATTGCAAAGATAATTTAATATCCCATCAGCACTTTCAAAACCTAAGCCCTTGATATTCAAAAGCCACTGCCTACTAACTTTTGCCTTGAAATTTTGTAAATTTTCAAAATCTCTTAAAATAGCCTCGCATAAGCCTTTGATCCTTTTTGCCTTGGTATTATAAAAGCCACTTGCCTTGATGAGATTTGCAAGCTCGGTATTTTCTAGTTTTAAAATGTGTTCTAGGCTTGTGATTTTTGCTGATCTTAGGCTTTCTAAGGCTTTTAAAACATTTTTCCAATTTGTATTTTGCGTTAAAATCACAGAAATCAAAAGCTCAAATTCACTCAAACCCTTATTTTCAAACCAGTCAAAGTCCTTGAAGTTTAAATTTAAAGAGCATAGAAGCTTGAAAATATCACTGCCTTGCATTAGCTTTCCTTTTGTCTAAGATAGTTTAAAATGCAAGAAAGCACATCATCATCGTCCTTGCTATTTGCTTTGATGAGAAATTTTTCATCATTTAAATTTGTAAATTGTATATTTGCTTCAAAATTACTGATCAGCTTAAAGCGATCCTTGCTTAAAATTTTGATGATGATAAGTTCTAGGAATTGTTTTGTGTAAGTATCAAGTTTGCCAAAGCGATCTTCTATCTCGCCTTCTATTTCATATACGCTATTTACGCTTTTGCATTTGCTAAGTCTTTTATAAAGCTCAAGTCTTAAGCGATCTTCGCTGATTAAATCGCTATTTAAAAAGGCATTGACATTGAGTTTTAGTTCGCATTTTTGTTCTAAAATTCGTTTTTTGCTTAAGGCATTGAGTTCATCTTCAAGCATTTTAAGATAAAGTCCATAGCCAACTTGTTCGATATGCCCACTTTGATCAACCCCAAGTAAGTTTCCTCCACCGCGAATTTCAAGATCATGATAAGCAAGTATGCTTCCTGAACCTAAGAAAGAGTTGCTTTCAAGGCTTACAAGGCGTTTTAGAGCATCTTTTGTGATCGCATTTTTATCTTCTATCAAGAAATAACAATACCCCTGTTTATCGCTTCTTCCTACCCTGCCTCTTAGTTGGTGCAAATCAGCCATTCCAAAACGATCTGAATTTTCAACGATGATGGTATTGACATTTGGAAGATCAATACCACTTTCAACTATGCTTGTGCATAAAAGTAAGTCGTATTCTTTGTTTTCAAATTTAAGCATTTGCTCTTCTGTGGTCTTAGAATCAATCTTTGAATGCAAAATGAGTATTTTCAAGTCTTTAAACAAGGATTTGAGATATTTTTCGCATTCTTTTATACTAGCGATGTGGTTGTGAATATAAAAAATTTGCCCACCACGGCGAAGCTCCCTTGAAATAGCTTCTTTGATCAATGCATCATCACTTTGCTTTACAAAGGTTCTTACATCAAGTCTTTCAAGCGGAGGCGTGCTTAAAATGCTGTATGACTTGATAGAGCTTAGGGCTTGATTTAAGCTTCTTGGAATAGGCGTAGCTGACATTGAAAGTAGGTGTGAATTTTGAGTAAATTCTTTAAGCTTTTCTTTTTGTTTGACACCAAATTTATGTTCTTCATCGATGATAACAAGGGCTAAATTTTCACATTCCACATTTAAAAGTGAGTGTGTTCCTATAACAACGCAAGGCTTTTTAAGAGCAAGATTTTCTAAAAGGCTTTTTTTATCCTTTGAGCTTGTGAAACGATCAAGCTTAAAAACTTCTATATTAAAGGGTTCAAAACGATTTTTAAGTGTTTTAAAATGCTGATGTGATAAAAGCGTGGTTGGCACGAAAAAAAATACACAAAAACCACTTTTAATAACAGGGAATATCGCATTCATGGCGATTTCTGTTTTTCCAAAGCCCACATCACCACTTAAAAGCCTATCCATGACCTTGCCACTTTCAAAGTCCTGTAAAATTTCTTCTATACTTTTTTCTTGATCCTCAGTATAGACAAAGCCAGCACTTTGAGAAAATTTAGCCTGCATAGCATAATCAATCTTTATATCTTTGGGTTTGATTAAGGCTCTTTTTGCAGCCATTGAGATAATGGAATTGGCAATGGCAAAAAGTTTTTCTTTTAATTTTTCTTTAAGTTTTAAAAACGAACCCTTACCAAGCTTATCAAGTATGGGAACATTACCGCTTGCACTTAAAAATTTATCGATCATATATAAATTTTCAACAGGAAGCAAAAGCTTGTCATTGTTTTGATAAAGTAGGGCGACAAATTCTTTTTGCACCCCAGCTATTTTAATCATCTCAAGCCCCAAAAACTTGCCTACACCATAATCTTCATGGGTTACAAAATCCCCCACTTTAAGCTCATCAATGAGTAAATTTGCTTTTTTGCGAAAAGTTCTTCTTTCCTTTGTATTTAAAGAAAGTATGATTTCATCTTTGCTGATGAGATTTATACGAAGTTCGCTTTGTTTAAAGCAAATATTTATGTCAAGCTCTATGCCTTTTTGCTTGAGCAAGGCTTCATTTCTAGCAAGGATAGTAATCTTTTTATCCTTATGAAAACTAAAAAAATCCCTCGTATAAGAGCTTTGCAAGTCCTTATAAATCTTAGCTTCGGGGATAATTTTTTTATTGATAAAAGAAATATCCCTTGAAAACTCTTCTTGGACAAAAGCTTTTATAGACATAAAATCAAGGCTTAAATAATCAAAAAAATCATCAATGCACCAAAAACCAAGCGAGTTAATATCGCTAATAAGGCTTTGATTTTGCCTTTCTTCGAGCTTGTTTTGAAAATCAATAAAACCTTGTTTGGAAAAATTTGATAAAAAGGGGCAAATTTTAATGCTTGAAAGTTCTTTGGGTATGGATTTTTGTGTATTAAGATCAAAATATCTTATACTTTCAATCTCATCTTCAAAAAGTAAAATTCTAAAAGGATTTTCTTCATTGATAGCAAAAATATCAATGATTTCTCCCCTAAAAGATACCTCAGCCCTATCTTGCACCATATCTACAAATTCATAGCCCAAGCGTTCAAATTCATCTTTAAGTTCGTTGAGCTTAATTTGTTGATTGAGATTTAAATTAAGATTTTTAAGATGATTTTTACCCGGAAGCTTATTGAGTATAGTTTTTATGGGACTGATGAGAATTTTGGCTGAGTCTGTTTGATGATAAGCATTTAAAACCTTACAAATTTCAAAAAGTTCCTTTGAAAAAGGTTTTAAATCATCATTAAACTCAGCTCTAAAATCCGGCAAAACAAAGGTTTTTAAACCTTGAAAAATACTCACTTGTGCAAGTAAATCAGCCTCTTTATCGTCTTCACAAAGCACAAGCTCGCATTTTGTTTTTTGTAAAAATTCGTAAAGATTGGCTTGCATTTACAGCTTAGTCTTGAGCGTTTTCTATTAGATTGATTGTATTGTCATCTTTAAGTTTGCTGTTACCAACAAATCTCCCACCGCTTTCAATGGCGATTTGCTTGATAATGATATTTCCATTGACTAAGCCGCCTTCTAAAATTTCAAGAACATTTGTTTCAAGCTCTCCTTCAAAAACACCACTTACAATAACCTTATCAGCGTTAAGCTGTCCTTTTAAGACGCCATTTTTGCCGATAACAACTTGACTTTGTGAATTGATCACACCACTGATTTCTCCATCTAAATGAAGCATGGAATTAAAATAAAATTGTCCTTCAATCCTAGCGCCCGAAGAAATTACTGTTGTTTCTGAGACGCTTGAGTTGATATTGCTTTTATTAAAGATTGCCATGGTACTCTCCTTTCTTGATTAAAAAATTTATCCATGTTTTTGCGAGTCAAATTTAAAAAATATAAAGGTTCTAAGGTTTTATTTATAAAACGCACTTCATAGTGCAAATGAGGTCCAGTGCTTACGCCTGTATTGCCCGTATAGCCTATGAGTTGTCCTTTTGTTACAAATTCCCCGGGCTGAACCACATCTTTTCTTGTCATGTGAGCATAAACGGTTTTAAAGCCAAAATTATGCACCAAAATAATCATATATCCATATCCATTGCTATTATACGATGAAAACTCAACAACCCCATTTGCAGGAGCATAAATAGGCGTTCCAATGGGTGCTCTAAGATCAATACCTGAATGAAATTCTTTTCTATTTAAAACAGGGTGATCCCTCCAGCCGTAATTTCCCGTAATGCCTCTGTTTTCTATGGGATAGCCATTTGGAATTTGAAGTAAAACTCCAATTTGTTGTTCGTTTGTTAGATTAAGCTTATCAAGTCTAGCATTAAGGGTGAGATTGTTTTCGCTATCAAGACCAAGCTGCTCTTCAAAAAGGGCTATTTTATTTTCTATGAGCGAGTATTCCTCAGCTTTTTTGGCTACGCTTTCTTGCATTTTTTCATTAGCTTTTTCAAGTTCTTTGCTTTTTTGGATCAGATCTTCTCTTTTGTTTGAAATTTCAGTAACTTTTCCATTGAGATAGTCAATATAAAAGGCTGAGAAGACTAAAAATGCCAAAATAAAGAGTATGGTATATAAGGCGACTTTTTTTATGATTTGTGATAAATGAAAATGCCTTGAACCATTAACATCTGTTATGGTAATTGTAAATTTATGAGCTTTTAGTTTTTTCAATATAGCCTCTTAAAAAATTTTCAACCAAAACAAAAGAGCCAAATACTAAATATTTTTCATTTTTATCAAATGTTTGAAACTCTTCGCATTTTATTTCAAGCTCTTCGCAAGCTTGCTTGATCGTTTTATTGGCGAGTTTTCTTTCCTCGCTTTTATAATTGTAAATACTAATTTTAGCAATTATAGGCTTTAATTTTCTTAAAATTGAAAAAATATCTTTATCCATAAAGGCATTATAGATTAAAACCACCTTTTCTCCACTTAGTTCATCAGCTAAGGCTTGAGCGGCCATTTCGTTATGTCCCACATCGATATAGATATTTTCAGCTATTTTTTCACATCGTCCTCTTAGATCAAGTTTTCCAAGCCTTTCAAGAGCTTTTAAGCATAGTTCTTGTCCTAGCATTTGATTTAAGCTTGCACAGGCAAGCAAGAGGTTGTGTTTTAAAAAAGCTACTAAGGGGTATTTTTTTTGATAAAGATGAACGCCTTGAAGTAAATTTTCATTCAAGCTTTCATTGAGAAAAGAAAGTTTTGCATTTTTTAAAAGAGCGATCTTTAAAGCAAGATCAAGGGTAATTTGTTCTTGTTCATGCGAAATAATCGCTTCTTTTGACATAACTTTGAGCTTGGTTCTTGAAATTTCTTTTAAACTAGAGCCCAAAATTTGCATATGATCAAAACCAATTTTTGTAAAAATGCTAAGTCTTTTTTCAAAAAGAGAGGTAGCATCGTATTCTCCTCCAATGCCTGCTTCAAAAATAACAAATTCACATTCTTCAAACATAAGAGCTGCTAAAAAGGTTGCGTATTCGAAATAACTAAGTTTTTCTAAGTCATCTTTAAAGATATTTTTTAGCTTTTCGTGTGTTTTATTTAAAAGCTCATCACTAGCAATTTTGCCATTAAAATAAAATCTTTCGTTAAATTTAAAAATATGAGGACTTGTATAATGTCCCACCTTAAAGCCAAGACCTAGTAAAAGCTGAGTTAAAAAGCGTCCTGTGCTTCCCTTGCCATTTGTTCCTATGATATGAATGATAGGTTTTAGTTTAAAATGCTGTTTGTATTTTTCAAAAAATCTAAAGGCTCTAAAGCGATCTATTTTATCGTAGTTTTGGCTTTTGGTTTCTAAGAAAGCAAGAAAGGTTTTATTCATTTTCGCTATCTAATTTTTTTAAAAGCTCTTTATAGATATTAAGATGAGGATAGCTTTGTTTGTCCATAAAAAAGCTTTGAATTCTTGGCACAACGACTTCTTGTTGATAGATGAATTTATAATTTTCTATACTTGTAATGTTTCTTTGAACTAAATTAATCACCTCATCATAGCTTTTGTTACGAATGATAAGCATGAAAGATTTTTCATCAACAATCCAAAGCTCATCAAGCTCACCACAGCTGTTTTCAAGGATAGTTTTTAAGCGAGTAAGAATTTCTCCTAGGTTGATGATGCCGTATTTTTCTATAATGAAATGATAATTGCTCACGCTAAACAAGCATAGAGCATAGTTAAGCTTATAAGATAAAAATCTTTCATCAAGTTTGAGGATTTCTTTTTCTAAACTCCATTCTTGTCTTTGTTTTGGATCATTTGTGATTTTAATTTGAGCATTAATAGCATTAATTTTTTCATTAAGCTCCATAAATTTGGATTTTATATCATCAAAACTGAGCTGAATATCTTCTTTTTTATGATCAAAACCATTAACAAAGTCGATATTTTTTTGATTGATATTTTGAAGCAAATCAAGCATTTGGTTAAGTTTTAATAAATTTTGATTAAAAAAACTTAAATTTTTTTGCACAAAGATCATATCCGCAGCAATTCTTTTATTGATATATTCTAGTAAGATATTTTTAAAATTTTTATCTAAAAGCTTACTTGGTTTGTCTTCAAGATTTTTGGCAAAATTATCAATGAGTTCACTTTGAACTAAGGAAGGTTTCATGCAAGCTGCTAGCAAGCTTGCAAAATACTCATAAGATCTTAAATCAAGCTGGGTTAAAAGTTTTTTTATGGTCGAGTTAAAATCCTCATTTTTAATGCCGTATTTTTTAAGCTCTTCTTCAAAATCATTATTTTCATAGTTTTTTTGAAATTCTTGCCATTTTTTTTCGAGCAAAAAAATCATTTCAGCATCCATAGTTTTAGAAATTCGACTTAAGCTTAGTGAAGCCATATCTTTTATTTTCTTATCTTTGCTAACAAGCAAAGCCTTTAGGATCAAATTTAAAGGCTCATAAAAGCTTGAAACCTTTTCTGTGCCTTGTCTATTGAGTAAGGAGATCAAAAAACTTAAAAGCTCATCTGTATTTTTGAAATTTCGATTTTTTAAATTTTCTTGATAAGCTGGAATAAGTAGATTTTTAAATTTTTCAATCTTTTCCTTTGTCCCACCGCTATAACCCTTTTTAGAGCTTAGTTCCTCAAAAACTTCAGAGTAATTTTCAGGGGTTGGTTTAAGTCCTCTTTCATGTAAAACAATGAGTGTTTGTTTTGCAAGTTCGCTAATATTTGACATTTTGTTGCCCTTTGATCGCTAAGACCGAAATAAATTCATCAAAAGCTTCACTTGATGCTGTTCTTATGGCTTCAAGTCTCGCGGTATCACTGATGACGCTATTTGGGGAAATAGCAAAATCATAGCTTCCTGTTGTTTTAATGCTTTCATCTTGTTTATCTTTAAAGCTCACATAAAATTCAAGTTCAAGTTTAGCCTTATAGCCTATAACATAGCCATTTTCATCGTAGATAATAGGAGTAAAACTTAGATTATTCATTTCAACCCTTATCGTATCATCAGCTTCTGATTTTAAAGCTGGGGTTTTTCCAAGTTTATTTAAAACGACCTCTCTTAAGGTATCCACGACGAAAATACTATTTTGAGGATCTTGCTGGTTGATGATGACTTCTACATAAATTTTATCATTAAAAACATTGCTTGAGATTTTACTTGTTGGGGCATAGCCACAAGCACCGATGTAAAAAAGTAAAAAGCTCAAGATTACAATTTTCATTTTACAACCAAATTTACAAGCTTTTTTTCAACATAAATTTCTTTTAAAAGTTCCTTGCCCTCAAGCCATTTTTTAACGCTTTGCTTTGCTTCATTGATAATTTCATCTTGGCTTAAATGAGCATTTATTTCAAGTTCGGCTCTTTTTTTACCATTGATACTCACACCTATGCTAAAGCTATCCTTGATAAAAACTTCATCTATAAGCTTGATTTTTTGGAAATTTTCACACCCAAAGAGCCTATTTGAAAGCTCATAAGCAATGTGCGGAACTATGGGTTCTAGTAAATTTAAGATGATATAAAAGCCCTCAAGTTCTAAATTTTCATTTTTAGCTGCGTTCAAAGCATTTAGTGCTTCCATGCAAGCAGCAATGAGGGTATTAAGAGCAAAGCTTTTCTCAAATACCTCTTCACCTTTTTTTGCAGCTTCAAAAACCTTTAATCTCGCATATTTTTCTTCTTTATTTAGTTTTTCTTGGACTATACTTTCAAGCTTTTTGCCCTCAAGCTTCAAGGCTCTATCCCAAAGACGGCACAAAAAGCGATAAGCTCCCTCAAGTGCATCATCATTCCAATCAAGTTCCTTTGCAGGAGGCGCTGCAAAAAGTGTGAAAAGCCTTGCTGTATCTGCTCCGTATAAGTTGATGATAAAATCAGGTTCTACGACATTGCCCCAGCTTTTACTCATTTTTCTGCCGTCTTTTAAGACCATTCCTTGAGTTAAAAGTTGATCAAAGGGCTCATCATTTTTTAAATATCCAAGATCCCTTAAGGCTTTTTGAAAAAATCTTGCATACAAAAGATGTAAAATGGCATGTTCTATACCACCTATGTATTGATCGACCCCAAGCCAATACTCGGTGCTTTGTTTATCTAAAGCTACTTCTTGCCAAGTATCCTCATCGCTTGCAAAGCGAGCATAATACCAAGAACTTTCAAAAAAAGTATCTAGGGTGTCTGTTTCTCTTAAGGCATCTTTTCCGCACTTAGGACATTTGCAAAGCTTCCAAGTTGGGTGTTTTTCTAAGGGATTGCCCTCTCCGGTAATAACAATATCTTCAGGCAAGGTAATGGGTAAATTTTCTATCTTTTCACTTACTATACCACAATCCTTACAATGCACCATAGGGATAGGACAACCCCAATATCTTTGCCTTGAAACCCCCCAATCTCTAAGCTTATAGTTAATAACGCTCTTTCCAAGCCCTAATTTTTCAAAGTGAGCAATGATCTTTGCTCTAGCTTCATTGCATTCAAGATTATTAAAGATATCACTATTGATTAAAATTCCATTTTTTTGAGTATAGGCTTCATTTTCCTTAGCATCTTTTGAAGAAATGACTTTTTTGATTTCTAAGCCATATTTTAAAGCAAAGTCATAATCCCTCTCATCATGAGCTGGCACAGCCATAACAGCACCGCTTCCATAATCAGCCAAAACAAAATTTGCTACCCAAATAGGTATTTTTTCCTTTGTGAGGGGGTGAAGTGCATAAATTCCTAAGAAATAGCCCTCTTTATCATTCATTTGTCTTTGTTTTGGGCTTTGATTTTGTATAGTTTTGATAGCCTGCGTGGTTTTTTCATCAAGGGCATTGTTTTTAAGTAGATTAGCAACAATTTCATGCTCTGGTGCTAAAGCCACATAAGAAACCCCATAGATCGTATCTGCTCTTGTTGTAAAGACCTCAAATTTATCCACAAAACTTTGTTTTTTTGCCTCCTCATCAAGTTCAAAAGCAAGTTCAAGCCCAAGGCTCTTGCCTATCCAATTTTCTTGCATAATTAAAACTTGATTTGGCCACTTATTTTCAAGTTTTTTAAGATCCTTTAAAAGCTCCTCAGCGTAAGCAGTTATCTTGACATAGTATCCGGGCATTTTCTTTTGGATAACTTCATGCCCACAACGCCAGCATTTTCCATCTTCAACTTGTTCGTTTGCAAGCACGGTTTGATCTGTTTCACACCAGTTAACTAGGGCTTCTTTGGTATAGACCAGCCCTTTTTCAAGCATTTTAATGAAAATTTCTTGCTCAAATTTCGTATATATAGGATCAGAAGTAGCAAGGATCTTTTTTCTTGAAAAGCTAAAACCCAAAGAAAAAAGTTCTTTTTTCATGTAGTCTATATTGTCATAGGTCCAAATTTTAGGGTGAATTTTATGTGTGATAGCAGCATTTTCAGCAGGCATTCCAAAGCTATCAAAGCCTATAGGATGCAAAACATTATAACCCATTTTTCTATAATGCCTTGCTAGAGCATCGCCTATGGTATAGTTTCTAACATGCCCCATATGTATGCGTCCGCTTGGATACGGAAACATAGATAAGATATATTTTTTGGGTTTGGTGTAGTCTTTGCTTGGTTCAAAAGCTTTATTTTTAAGCCAAATTTCTTGCCATTTTTTTTCTATATCTTTTGCTTTATATCCCATTAAATGCTCCCTTTTTCGTATAAGGCTCTTTGTTTAGCTGCTTCTTGTTTGCGTTTGATTTTATCAAGTTCTTTTTGTCGGTAGTGATCAATCTTGAAATTAAACCAAAGAAGAGCAGGGCTTGCAACAAAAATCGAACTTAAAGTTCCAGCTATTATACCTACTATCATAGCTAAAGAAAAACCTTCTATCATAGAGCCACCAAAAAAATACAAGATCACAACAGTGGCTAAGGTAAGCCCTGAGGTAAGCACTGTTCTTGAAAGGGTAGCTGAAACGCTTTCATTGATGATAGGGGCAAGATCGCTTTTCTTGCTCGTTTTGACCCCCTCACGAATTCTATCAAAGATGATGACAGTATCATTTAAAGAATAACCAAGCACAGTTAAAACAGCAGCTAGGGTGTCTAAATTAACATCGATTTTAAGCAAGGAAATCGCTCCAAGTGTGATCAAAACATCATGCATAGTTGTTAGGATAGCTGCCATGGCAAAACGCCATTCAAAACGAAGTGCTATATAAATGAGTATAGCAATCAAAGAAACGCTAATCGCCATAAAGCCTTTATTTTTAAGCTCATCTCCAACCTTTGGTCCTACGACATCAACACGGCGAATTTCAAAATGACCTGTATCTTTTAAAAGTTCGCTGATCGTATCGCTTATATTTTCGTTTATATTGTCATTTGATCCTAAAAAGCGAATAGTGATCTCATCATCGCTTCCAAATTCAGTAACACTTAAATTTTGAAAATCCCCACCAAGTTCGAGTTTTTCTCTGATCTGCGGTATAGGAGCTTTTTCTTCATACTTCATTTGTATGAGGGTTCCTCCACTAAAATCAATACCATACTGCAAACCACGATCAAATAAAAGCCAAATACAAGCAAGGACTAAAAATCCGGTAATTGCGTAAGCGCCAAAACGCATACGCATAAAATCATAAACTTTTTTCTCGCTAAAAAACTGCATTAAATTTTTCTCCTATATCCAAACCAAAGTCTTGTATTTGCACTCTTCATCATTTTAGCCATAAAAAGATCAAACATAGCATGAGTTCCCCAAATAGCTGTTATCATACTCACAACTATACCTATACCAGTTGTTACGGCAAAGCCCTTTACAGCTCCTGTTCCATAAGTATAAAGTGCTATAGCAGTAACCAAAGAAGTAATATTTGAATCTATAATCGCACTCATAGCATGCTTATAGCCATCTGCTACACTTTGTCTGATAGACTTACCCTCTCTTAAAAGCTCTCTAATCCTTTCATTGATGATTACATTTGCATCTACTGCCATACCAACTGTTAAGACAAGACCAGCCATTCCGGGTAGAGTTAGTGTCGCACCAAAAAGTGCCATTACAGCAACGACAACCAAGATATTAACCACAAGGGCTAAATTTGCAAAAATTCCAGCTATGCCATAATAAATCATCATAAACACGACAATAGCAATGCTAGCACCTATAAGAGCAATCATAGACTTTTCTATACTATCACTTCCTAAAGATGGTCCTATGCTTCTTTGTTCAAGCAATTTAACAGGAGCGATCAAAGCCCCACTTCTTAAAGCTACAGCAACATCTCTTGCCTCATTTGGTGTGAAATTTCCGCTAATTTGCCCACTTCCTCCACCAATTCTTTCATTAATCCTAGGAGCTGAATAAACCTTGTTATCAAGGACTATAGCAAGGCGTTTGCCTACATTTTTTTCGGTGTAATCAGCAAAGATTCTTGCTCCTTGAGAATTGAGTGTAAAATTGATAATAGGGGTATTTTGATCTTGAGAAAAAGCCACCCTTGCATCGGTAAGTGTTGAGCCGTCAAGAACAGGGATAGCTTTTAGGGCGTATTTGATATTTTCATTTTTTGCATCAGCTAAGATAACATCTCCATAAGCAGCGGCTGAAGCTTGGCTTAGAGTTTGTGCCATAGGCATTCTTGCTTCATCTACTTCCATGAGTTGTAAATGAGCTGCTTTTGTAATCCTTTCTTTAGCGATTTGCTCATCTTCTTGAGTTTTGATCCCAGCAAGCTCAACCAAGATCTTATCATCTCCTTGTTTAGCTACTGTGGGTTCAGCAAGTCCAAATTCATCAAGGCGGTTTCTTATGGTTTCTACTGCTTGAAGAAGGGCATAATCATAAGTAGCCTTAGTTTCAGCTGCACTTAAAGCGATACTATAATGCATGTTTTCATTTTTGATCTCTAATCCTTGAATTTCTTTTAAAACAGCATTGATTTTTTCGACATCTAAGTTATCAAAAAGCCTAAAATCAATACTTGTATCACTGATTTTGAGTTCATCGATGATGATATTTTGTTTATTAATCTCATAATTAAGTGCTGAAGCTATGGATTTGATCTTGGATTTTACAGCCTCTTCATTATCAACGCCTAAAAGCATATAAAGTCCACCTTGTAAATCAAGTCCAAGATTGATTTTTTTGCCCTTTTCACTTTGCAAAAAAGAAGGTAGTGAAAAAGCCACTCCAAAGATTAAAACAAGGGCAAATACCCAAAATTTATAAGTGATTTTTTTATCAGTCATTGATTTTCTTTGCTATAAATTCTTTTGAAATTTTTGCCATAACATTCTCATCATTAAGCTTAACTTTGATAAAATCCTCTTCGGGTTTTACTACTTCACAGATAAGTCCGCCATTAGTGATGATTTTATCACCTTTACTAAGCTCTGAAATCATTTGTTTGTGAGCTTTGGCTTGTTTTTGTTGAGGTCTTATCACCAAGAAATAAAAAATCGCAAATAAAACGATCAGAGGTAATAATGAGGTTAGCATTGAATTTTGTTCCATTTTCTTTTCCTTTTTTTAAAAAATTAAACCCTAATTCTAACATTTTTAAAATAATAAAAGCCTTTACTTGTGCATTTTTCATTTCAAATTCTATATATTTGTCTTTTTTGGAAAATATATTTTTCGAACTTTTTTCAGTTTTTTTTGCTATCTATGGTTTCATTTTGCTTTTAAGAAGTGATAAATTTGGATATTTTTGGACAGGATTTTTTATTGGCTTGCTTTGGTTTTGGTGGCTTAGCCTTTCTTCTATTTATTTTGGCTTAACTTATCTTGTGCCTTTTGAAATTTTAGGGGTTGGGCTGGTTTATGGGATTTTATTTCGAATTTGTTATGCTTTTAAATATGATTTTCTAAGACTTACAGGTATTTTTTTACTTTCATATCTTCATATTTTGGGATTTGATTGGCTAAATTGGGGAATTTTAACGAGCTTTGGTGTCTTTGAAAGCTCTTTAAAGGGTGTTGTTTGTATTTTTCTCATCGCTTATTTTTATCATGA
This sequence comes from Campylobacter sp. MIT 99-7217, assembly GCF_006864365.1. Classification (NCBI taxonomy): domain Bacteria; kingdom Pseudomonadati; phylum Campylobacterota; class Epsilonproteobacteria; order Campylobacterales; family Campylobacteraceae; genus Campylobacter; species Campylobacter sp. MIT 99-7217. The sequence continues at coordinate 22,978 of NZ_QHLJ01000002.1, read as the reverse complement.
AAGATATATTTCAAGATATTATAAAATTGCTATCATTTTAGGACTTTTTTATCTTGGTATTCAACTTAAAGATACTCCTTATGAGAGTTTGAATGTAGATTACAAGCTTATTCATACAGATATTTCTCAAAGTCAAAAGTATTTTTATGAAAATATGCAAAAAAACTCAGATGATTTGATTGCTGAAATTCAAAAGGCAATAGAAGAAAAAAAAGAGCTTGTGATTTTACCTGAAAGTGCTTTTGCTTTTAATTTAGAAAGAGATTTTGATGGGCGATATTATGCTATTTTACAAGAGCTTTCTTATCAAATTTCTATCGTTGTCGGTGCATTTAGCGAGCAAGATGATAAAGTTTTTAATAGCACTTATGTTTTTGAAAAGGGTAGGGATAAAATTTTAAATAAATACTATCTCGTGCCTTTTGGAGAAGAAATTCCATTTTTTAAAGATACTTTTAGAAAATATCTGATGCCAAATATGGCTGAGTTTTCAAGAGGAGAAAGGCTTAATACTTACACCATACATGATCAAAATATTACTAACGCCATTTGCTATGAAGCAAGTAAGGAAGAGCTTTATAAACAAAGCAAAATTATCGTGGCTATTTCTAACAATGCATGGTTTGATGGCTTCGTTGAACCAAGTTTGCAAAAACTTTTAATGCGTTATTATGCTAATAAATATGCAGTAAGTATCTATCATGCAACAAATGGAGAACAAACAGCTATCATTACCCCAAAACAATCCATAGTGAAAAAATACACACTTGAAGCAAAAGACAAAATTTTAGCATTGTTGAGTTAGAAATTTATGAGCCAAGTTTTTGTTTTTCAAGAGAGTTTAAAAGTTCTTCTATATTGTATTTTAAGCGATATTGCTCGCTTAAAAGATGAATGATGATATCTCCTAGATCAATCACACTCCAATCCTCACTACTTTCTATACTTAAAAATTCTTCACCTTTTGCTTTGAGTTTTGTTTTAAGCTCATCTATTAAAGATAGGGCATGTCTTTGGGTAAGGGTGGTTGCAAGTATAACAAAATCAGTAAAATAATCCTTTCCTCTCATATCAAAAATTTGAATATCCTCAGCCTTTTTTTCATCTAAAATTTGTGTGATTGCATCAATTCTTGTTTGCATTTTTTCCCTTAATTATTTTTATGAAATTGTATCTGTTTTTTGTAATTTTTGATAATAATCTTTTACCTCGTCCTTAATCTCATCACAAACTTCGTTTGTATCTAGGGTTGAGCGGATAAAAGAAGAAGCAATATTTACATGAGTGTTTAAATCCTTAAAAGTTTTTGGAATTTCTATATCATCGCGATTTGCTATAACAAATTCTACTAAAGAGCTGAGCTTTTCGAAATCATGCCAAAGATGTAAGCTTTTTAAATGATCAGCTCCAATTAAAAGATAAAATTTGCTGGGCTTATAAAGCTTATATAAATATTCAACACTTTCAATGCTTGGTACAGGACGCTTTTGAGCAATTTCAAAATCAGAAATTTCAACTTTTTCTAAATTTCCCCAAAGCTTTTTTACCCATTTAAGCCTTTGTGTTTCATCTGCAAAAAAGCCTTTTTTAAAAGGACTTATAAAGGCAGGTATGATAAAAAGTTTATCAATATCAAGGCATTTTAAAGCCTCCTTCACGATACGATCATGTCCTTTGTGTGGCGGATCAAAACTTCCGCCAAAAATTGCTATTTTCATAAAAAATTCAACCTTTTTTTTGTAAAATATTAGCATTTTATTTTTCAAAAGGAAATTAAATGGCTGTAAAAGTTGCGATAAATGGTTTTGGACGCATTGGTAGATGTGTTGCTAGAATCATCTTAGAACGAGATGATATAGAGCTTGTGGCGATCAATGACACTACAGATATTAAACTTACAAAATATCTTTTCAAATACGATACAGTTCATGGGGAATTTAAAGGAAGTGTTGAAAGTGATGATCATGATTTGATCATCAATGGTAAAAAAATTAAGGTTTTTAAAAGTCGTGATATAAAGGAGCTTGATTTTGCTAAATTTGGTGCTGATGTAGTGCTAGAATGCACAGGAGCTCACTTAACAAAGGAAAAATGTCAAGGTTTTTTGGACAAGGGTATTAAAAAAGTGATTATGAGTGCGCCAGCAAAAGATGACACGCCAACTTATGTTTTGGGCGTAAATTCTAACTCTTATAAGGGTGAAAATATCATTTCAAACGCAAGTTGCACTACGAATTGTTTAGGACCTGTGTGTCGCGTTTTGCAAGATAATTTTGGCATAGAAAAAGGACTTATGACAACTATTCATGCCTATACAAATGGACAAAGCATTATTGATGCAAAGGCGCGTGATAAAAGAAGAAGCCGTGCGGCTGCGCAAAATATTATCCCTACTTCAACCGGTGCGGCAAAGGCGATGAAACTTGTTATGCCAGAGCTTGAGGGCAAACTTCATGGTCAAAGCATGCGTGTGCCTGTCATTGATGTTTCAAGTGTAGATTTAACTGCTCAGCTTCGTAAAAAAACAAGCAAGGAAGAAATCAATGAAGCCTTTAGAAAGGCAGCTGCGACAAATTTAAAGGGACTTTTGCTTGTTGATGATGATGAGCGGGTTTCAAGCGATTTTATTACTTGTTCTTATGGGGCTATTGTAGCAAGCGATCTAACTCAGGTTATTTGCGATGATTTCGTAAAAATTGTAGCTTGGTATGACAATGAATGGGGCTATTCAAGTCGCTTGGTCGATATGGCTGTATTTATAGCAAGGACTTAGCATGAGTGATATTGTTTCAATTAAAGATATTGAGATTGCTGGTAAAAAAGTCTTTATAAGATGTGATTTTAATGTACCTCAAGATGAGTTTTTAAATATCACTGATGATAGGCGTATTCGTTCGGCTATTCCTACGATCAGATATTGCCTTGATAATGGTTGTAGCGTGATCTTAGCCTCTCACCTAGGACGCCCCAAGGAAATTAGTTCAAAATACTCTTTAGAACCTGTTGCTAAGCGTTTAGCAAGGCTTATGAATAAAGATGTGATTTTGGCTAAAAATGTTATAGGCGAAGATGCAAAAAAAAAGGTTGGTGAGTTAAAACCAACTGAGATTTTAATACTTGAAAATTTGCGTTTTGAAAAGGGTGAAACCAAAAACGATGAAAATTTAGCCAAAGAGCTTGCGAGCATGGCTGAAATTTATATTAATGATGCCTTTGGAGTTTGTCATAGAGCTCATGCAAGCGTTGAGGCTATCACTAAATTTTTTGCTGAGGGTAAAAAGGCGGCTGGATTTTTGCTTTTGAAAGAAATTGAGTTTTCTAAAAATCTTATCAAACGCCCATCTCGTCCCTTTGTTGCTGTTGTTGGAGGATCAAAGGTAAGTGGCAAGCTTCAAGCTTTGACAAATTTGCTTCCAAGGGTGGATAAACTTATCATTGGCGGAGGTATGGCTTTTACTTTTTTAAAGTCAATCGGCTTTGATATAGGTAACTCGCTTTTAGAAGAAGAGCTTATCGATGAAGCAAAGCAAATTTTGCGAAAAGGCAAAGAACTTGGCGTAAAAATTTATCTACCTGTTGATATAGTAGCTGCTCCAACTTGTTCTCAAGAATCACCTGTGCAGTATGTAAGCGTGCAAGAAATTCCAAATGGCTGGATGGGGCTTGATGTGGGACCTGCAAGTGTGACGCTTTTTAAAGAAGTTATTGCTGATGCACAGACGATTTGGTGGAATGGACCTATGGGCGTTTTTGAGATTGATAAATTTAGCAAAGGAAGCATTAAAATGAGCCATTATATCGCTGATACACATGCTACAAGTGTGATAGGTGGTGGCGATACGGCTGATGTTGTGGCTAGGGCTGGTGATGTTGATGAAATGACCTTTATTTCAACCGGTGGAGGTGCTAGCTTGGAGCTTATAGAGGGCAAGGAACTTCCGGGGGTAAAACCACTAAGAATTAAGGAAGAACAATGATCTTTGCCGCAAATTTAAAGTGCAATCACACAAGAGCAAGTTTTGCACTTTATGCCAAAGCCTTAAATGAAGCCTTAAAATATACAAAAAATGAAGATGAAATTATTGTTTTTCCACCAAGCATAGCTTTTTTAGGAGAAAAATTAGATTTTATTCAAGGTACACAAAATTTCTATCCTTGCGTAAATGGCGCATTCACAGGCGAACTTGGCAAAATGCATTTAGATGAATTTGGTATAAACTGCGTTTTGATAGGGCATTCTGAACGCAGAGCTTTAGGCGAAGATCATGAGCTTTTAAAAGCTAAATTTGAGTTTGCAAAAGAGCATGATTTTAAAATTATCTTTTGTGTAGGCGAAGAGCTTGAGTGTAAAAAGCAGGGCAAAACGAAAGAATTTCTTAATAAACAGCTTGAAAATTTGGATTTAAACTATCAAAATTTAATTATCGCTTATGAGCCGATTTATTCTATTGGTACAGGTTTGAGTGCTGAGATAAAGGATATTGAAAGTGTCTTAACTTTTCTTAGTTCAAAGACTAAGGCTAAGCTTTTGTATGGTGGAAGCGTAAATGAGGACAATATAAAAGCGATTTTAGACATAGAGCATTGTGGTGGTGTTTTAGTGGGGAGCGCTGCCTTAGATGTGCGTAAATTTATAAATTTAATTAAAGGATAAAAAATGATTATGCAAGGAAAAAAAGGACTTATAGTAGGTGTTGCAAATAATAAATCCATAGCTTACGGCATTGCTAAAGCCTGTGCCTTACAAGGAGCAAGCCTTGCTTTTACCTATCTTAATGATGCTTTAAAAAAACGCGTTGAGCCTATAGCAAGCGAATTTCACTCAAATTTAGTTTATGAACTTGATGTGAATAACGAGGAGCATTTAAACACTCTTGCACAAAAGATCAAAAAAGACTTTGGCGAGATTGATTTTTTGGTGCATGCAGTAGCCTTTGCTCCAAAAGAAGCCTTAGAAAATTCTTTTTTACAAACCAGCAAAGAAGCCTTTGATGTGGCTATGCAAACTTCTGTGTATTCTCTACTTTCTTTGACAAGAGCGGTTTTGCCGGTGCTTAAAAAAGGCGGAAGTATTTTAACGCTAAGCTATCTTGGCGGAGTGAAATATGTGCCTCATTATAATGTCATGGGTGTTGCAAAAGCGGCACTTGAAAGCTCAGTGCGTTATTTAGCTAGAGACCTTGGAGAGCAAGGAATTCGTGTCAATGCCATTTCAGCAGGACCTATCAAAACCCTTGCAGCAAGTGGGATAGGCGATTTTAGAATGATTTTAAAATATAACGAACTAAATGCCCCTTTAAAACGCAATGTGGGCATTGATGAGGTGGGAAATTCAGCTATGTATTTGCTCAGCGATTTAGCAAGTGCTGTAACAGGCGAGGTGCATTATGTTGATGCTGGCTTTAATATCTTAGGTATGGGCGATGTAACTAAGGACGAGGAAGGCAACACGGTGCTTTGCTGGGATTATCATAAATAAGGAAGAAGATTAAAAACATAGGAGAAAAAATGGCAGATATGAGCAATGATGATCTAAAGATCATACTTCAAAAACGCATTCAAGAGCTTGAAAGTTCTTCTAAACAAGAGCCAAAAACGATCAATGTGGAAAATTTACAAAATATTTTGAAGATTTTAGCCCTGCCAAGTGATTTTCTCCCACTAGCAAGTAGGGTTTTAGAGCTTGCTCCAAAACAAAAGGTCATTTGGATGCACCTTTGTGAATGTACAGGTTGTTCTGAGAGCTTGTTTAGGACTCTAGCGCCTGATTTTATCGAATTAGTTTTTGATTTTATTTCTTTAGAATATCATGAAACCATTATGACGGCTAATGGTTGGCAGGCTGAAGAGAATTTAGAAAATACCTTAGATGAGGATTATATCTTAGCAGTTGAGGGTGGAGTAGCTGCCATTGATACTTATTTTTTGACTATTGGAGCTCATGGACAAAGTGGTTATGAGGGCTTAGTAAGAGCAGCTCAAAATGCTAAGGCTATTTTTGCTATGGGAACTTGCTCTTCTTATGGAGGTATCCAAGCAGCGCGTCCTAATATCTCAAAGACTTGTGGCATAAGCGAGGTTTTAACGCAAAAAGTTATTAATGTGCCGGGTTGTCCTCCAAGTGATATAAATATAGTCGCAAATCTTATTTTTTATGCGATTTTTGGAATAGCTCCAAATTTAGATGAAAAAAATCGTCCAAAATGGGCTTATGGAAAATGCTTACATGATATGTGCGAAAGAAAGGCTAAATTTGAAGCTGGAATTTTTGCAAACCGCTTTGATGATGAGTTAGCAAAAACAGGGGCTTGCTTGTTTAAGATAGGTTGTAAGGGTCCTTATACTTACAATAACTGCCCTAAGGTAAAATTTAATGCTAAAACTTCTTGGCCTGTGGCTGCTGGACATGGTTGCATGGCTTGTAGTGAGCCAAATTTTTGGGACGATTTTGGAAATTATGAAGAACCTATGAGAAATGCTTTTGCTTATATGGATTTTTCTTTTAAGCAAGATTTTAAGTCCTTTTTGCCAAATTTAGAGCAAGATTTTCAAAGCTTGAATAAAAATTTTAAAGATGAAAATATTGTTTTAAATTTCACGCCTCAAACTCAAATTCTTTATAAAAAAGACGGAGAGCTTATTCAAAATTTCTTAAGTTTTGAATTTGAAAGTAATCTCAAGCTTATTTTGCAAAATCTGGCTAAAAATAAAATTGGAGCAAGTTTAGTGGAAAATTATCAAAAAGATTTTCCCCAAAATTATGCCTTTATACAAGAAAATTTTGATGAAAAACAGGTTATAAGCACTGATATGACAAAGCTTTTCGAGCTTGTTTATATTTTGGCAAAAGGAGAGTTTTTAAAGGATAAGGTAGAGTTTTTAAATTTGGCTGCAAGCTATAAATACAAACACTCAAGTCCTTTTGATATAAAGCTTTCTTTAAATGAACAAGGAGCAAAGCTTGATGTAAGCAAATCCTTGCGTATGCCTTTGATTTATCTTTGCGGGGGACTTGATTTAGAAGCCTTGGCTTTTTCTTTGGTTTATGCTTTGATTCAAAATCTAAGCCAAATACTTAGTTTTATGAGCAAAAAAGAAAATAAAACTATCGTTTTAAATATCGATAAGTCTTTAAACACGGGTTTTTTACAGGAAAGTTTTTCAAAGCATTTGCAAAAAAATTAGTCTTATTTTAGAAATTATTTTTCTTAAATGATAAAAAATATTAGATAGTATAAACTTTTTTTAAACTTTTTTAATATATCATTACAAAAAAGCTATTAAGATAAAAAAGGTTAAATTTATGGAACTTATTGATTTACTTAAAGAGCATGATTTAAAAGCGACTCCTCAAAGACTTTGTGTGCTTAAAATTTTAAAGCGTCATGAACATCCAAATATAGACGAGCTTTATGCAGATATTAAAAAAGAATATCCTTCCATTTCTTTAGCAACTGTTTATAAAAATTTAAACACACTTCAAGAACAAGGGCTTGTCGTTGAAGTTAATGTGCCAAATCAAAAAACCTACTATGATATTTACGAAGAGCCTCATATCCATGTGATATGTTCTAAATGCGGACATATTAGTGATTTGAGTTTTAAAGATGTAAATTTATCAGCATTTAATGAAACTCTTGAAAAAAAAGTGGGTAATTTTGTTGATCATTTAAATATTTGTGCTTATATTGATGGTTGTTCTAAGTGTAAATAGACTTAATAAAATTTAGGTTTGTGTTACAAAAATTTGTTACAATGAGCCTAAATTTTTAAGGATAAACTCGTATGCAAGAACAAGAAAAAATCATCAAGATGTTTGATGATATAGCTCCTACTTATGATAAAGCAAATCGAATTTTAAGCTTTGGTATAGATATAAAATGGCGTAAAAAGGGTTGCCAAAAAGCTTTAGCTTGTTTTGAGGATAAGAATTTAGAGCTTCAAATCGCAGATATTGCTTGTGGGACAGGGGATTTGATACTCACTTGGCAGGATAAAGCAAGGCAGCTGGGTCAAAAAATTCAAACAATTATAGGTGTTGATCCGAGTGAAAAAATGCTTGAACTTGCTCAAAAAAAGATAGAAAATGCCAAGTTTATCAAAGCAAGTGCTACCAAGCTTCCCTTTGATGATAGGCAAATGGATATTTTGAGTATAAGTTATGGTATTCGTAATGTTCTTGAGCGAAAAAGGGCTTGGCAGGAATTTGCAAGGGTTTTAAGAAAAGATGGCATTTTGCTTGTGCTTGAATTTACAAAGCCAAGTGATAAGGGCATTTTAAGATCATTGAGCAATTTTTATCTTCATACTATCTTGCCAAAAATAGGGGGCTTCATAAGCAAAAACAAAGCTGCTTATGAGTATTTACCAAGTTCTATTGAGGCTTTTATCACTAAAGATGACTTCATTAAAGAACTCGATGAAGCTGGCTTTGATATCGTTTTTTATGATAGCTTTAGTTTTGGCATCAGTTCTATGTTTGTGGCTAAAAAGCGTTGAAAGTTAGCGAGCTTAATTTAAAGGCTAAAAGCCTTTTGGAAGCACATTTAAGTGATATTGAATTAAGTGGAGAAATTTCAAAGATCACGCTTCATAGCTCAGGACATTGGTATTTCGAGCTTAAAGATGAAAAATCAAGCATAGCTTGTGCCATGTTTAAGGGTGCAAATTCTAAACTCAATTTTAAGCCAAGCATTGGCGATAGCCTAAATTTACGCGGTTTTGTAAGCCTTTATGAACAAAGTGGGCGTTATCAATTTATCGCTACAAGTATGAGCAAATCAGGCTTTGGAGATCTTGAGGCACGCTTTTTAGCCCTTAAAGCTAAGCTTGAGGGCGAAGGGCTTTTTGATGACAAATTTAAAAAGCCCTTGCCAAAGTTTCCAAAAAAAGTAGGTATCATCACTTCAAGCACTTCGGCAGCCTTGCAAGATATGTTAAAACTCATCACGCAAAAAGAGTATTTTTTGGCTAAATTTTTTGTTTTTAACGCACTTACGCAAGGAAATACAGCACCAGCTTCTTTGATCAAAGCCCTTAAAAAAGCTGATGAAGCAGGGCTTGATCTCATCATCATCGCACGAGGCGGTGGGAGCAGGGAGGATTTGTTTTGTTTTAATGATGAGGACTTAGCAAGGGCTATTTTTTCAGCTAAAACGCCGATAATCTCGGCTATTGGACATGAGATTGATTATGTGATTAGCGATTTTGTGGCGGATTTTAGAGCGCCTACGCCAAGTGCTGCTATTGATCTTTGTTTTTTCTCGCGTTTTTCTTTGGAGCAGAATTTAGATCTTTTGCAAGATAAGCTAAAAACGCTTTGTGAAGCCAAAATGACGAGTTTAAAAAACGAGCTGTTTAATTTGGAAAAAATCTTTAAAATGCAGTCCTTGCCTTTAAAAATAGAGCAGAATTTAAAACAAAACAAAGAGCTTTTAAAAAGCTTTCAAAATGCTATGAAAAACCGCTTAAATCTTGAAGAATTAAAGCTTATAAATTTACAAAATGCCTTTTTTCAGCACGAAAATTTTTTTAAACGAAGCAAAAATTTAGTTTCTATACAAAAAAATGGTAAAATAACGAGGCTAAACGAGCTTAAAAGTGGAGATAAGGTTGTTTTAAGCTCTCAAGATTTAAGCAAAGAAGCACAAATCATATAAGGAAAAATAAATGAGAAAAATTAATTTCAGCGCCGGTCCTTCAACCCTGCCTTTAGAGCTTTTGCAAAAGGCACAAGATGAGCTTTTAAACTACCAAAATAAGGGCTTTTCGATAATGGAAATTTCACACCGCACGAAGATTTTTGAAGAAGTGCATTTTGGTGCGATGAATAATGCTAAAAAGCTTTATGGCTTGAATGATGATTATGAAGTGCTTTTTTTGCAAGGTGGAGCAAGCTTGCAGTTTGCGATGATCCCAATGAATTTAAGCTTAGATGGAGTTTGCGAGTATGCAAATACAGGGGTTTGGACAAAAAAGGCTATCAAGGAAGCACAAATTTTAGGCGCAAATGTAAAGGTTGTCGCAAGCAGCGAGGAGGATAAATTTGATCATATTCCAAGCGTGGAATTTAGCGACAACGCTGATTATGCTTATATTTGCTCAAACAACACCATTTATGGCACGCAGTATCCTAGCTATCCAAAGACAAAAGCTCCTTTGATCGTCGATGCTTCGAGTGATTTTTTCTCAAAAAAAGTTGATTTTAGTAATATTGCTGTATTTTATGGTGGAGTGCAAAAAAATGCTGGAATTTCAGGGCTTTCCTGTGTTTTTATGCGTAAGGATATGCTTGAAAGAAGTAAGACAAAAAATATCCCAAGCATGCTAAAATACGCCGTTCATAGTGAAAATGACTCGCTTTTTAATACCCCACCAACCTTTGCTATTTATATGTTTGCACTTGAAATGCAATGGCTTTTGGATCAAGGAGGACTTGAAGCGATTAATGCTAAAAATGAGCAAAAAGCAAAAACGCTTTATGAGTGCATTGATCAAAGTGGCGGTTTTTACAAAGCTCATGCCAAAGAAGGCTCTCGCTCGCTTATGAATGTAAGTTTTAATGTGGCTAAGAACGCTGATCTTGAGCCTGTTTTTGTTAAAGAAGCAGAAGAAGTTGGCATGATAGGGCTTAAAGGACACCGCCTTTTAGGAGGAATTCGTGCAAGCATTTATAATGCCATTAGTTTAGAGCAGGTGCAAACTCTTTGTGAATTTATGAAAGATTTTCAAAAGAAATATTCTTGAGTTTTTAAATAAGCAAAATGTGAATTTAAGAGTGTAAATAGCTGAAAAAACCTAAAGAGTTTTTTAGATTTTTATATCTTTGTTTATCGATTTTTAAGAACTATGGATATTGAAAAAGAAAATGTAATATAAATGGTATTTATTAAAAATTGTGAATTCATACCAGGTGGCAAGAAAATATCATGAGTTGATTAGCCTTTAAAATCCCTCTTAAACTCCTCATAATCCTCAGGCACTCCAATATCCTTAAAATAGCCCTCAAAGGCTAAGCCTTTTGCCTTTAAAGCCTTAAAATTAGCTTGCAAAAAATCCTCAAAAGAAAAGCTATCATTTAAGATAAAACCCTCAAAAATATCTTTTTTTAAAAGATAAATCCCAGCATTAATAAGCCCCTCATTTACAAATTCTTTCTCCCTAAAAGAGCTGATAAAACCAGCCTCAGTAAGCCTTACTTCGCCGTATCTGTCAAATTCTTTCATCCTTTTTAAGGCTAGGATAATCTTACTTTGTCCTTCTAAGCTTAAAGCCTTTAAATTGATATCAAAAAAGCTATCCCCATTAAGCACAAAAACTTCTTTTTGGCTAGCATAGCTTAAAGCCTGTCTTAGTCCCCCACCTGTTCCTAAGGGGCTTTTTTCTATGCTGTAAATGAGCTTCATGCCCTTGAAATCATTTGCAAAAAAATCCTGTATAAGCTCAAATTTATAAGCTACGGCGAGGATCACTTGCTTAAAGCCTTGCTTTTGTAAAAACTCAAGTAAAATTTGCAAAAAAGGCTTGCCATTTATGTTAGCCATAGGCTTTGGCAGGTCTTTAACCACGCTTTTAAGCCTCGTGCCAAGCCCTCCGCAAAGTAAAATAGCCTCCATTAAAAGCCCTTGCCAAAAAGGCTTTCTTCGATGATGGCACAGATGATATGTCCTATTAAAATATGCGCTTCTTGTATGCGTGGGGTTTCATTTGATGGCACTTTGATACAATAATCACAAAGCCCTTGCATAGCTCCTCCGCTCATGCCTGTTAGCCCAACGCTTAAAATGCCTTTTTCTTTGCAGCTTTTGAGTGCTTCAAGTATGTTTTTGCTATTTCCACTTGTAGAAATTCCTATGAACATGTCGCCTAAAACGCCGTTTGCTTCAAGCTGTCTTGAAAAAAGCCTTTCATAGCCATAGTCATTGCCAATGGCTGTTAATATGCTTGTATCTGTGGTAAGTGCTATGCTTGCTAAGCCATCTCGATCAAAATAAAACCTACTTACAAGCTCTCCTGCGATGTGCTGTGCATCAGCTGCACTTCCTCCGTTTCCAGCAAGCAAGATCTTGCCTCCTTTTTTATACAGCTCAACGCCTTTTAAGGCTACTTCTTTGATGAGTTTTATAAGGCTTTCATCTTTTAAAATTTGTTCTTTGACGCTGATTGATTTTGAGAAATGCTCTTTGATATAGGTGTTTAAAGCTTCCATGATTTACTTCCTTCTTTGGTGAAATTAAATTTAGCCACATAACCTTGCTCCTTGTTTAAAAGCTTGATCAAATCATATTTTTTAGTAGGATCAACCATAAAAAACATAAAGCCACCAGCCCCAGCCCCACTTGTCTTGCCACTGTAAGCACCGTTTAACATGGCTAAGTTATAAATTCTATCAAGCTCATCATTGCTTACGATTTCAGAAATGATCTTTTTGCTCTGCCAAGATCTGCCTAAAATTTTAGCAATGCTTTTAAAATCCCCTTTTAACAAGGCTTCTTTCATATGGCTTGCATCCTCTTTTATGGCGTGCATGGCTTCAAGGGACTTTGTATCTCCTAGCTTTCCTTTTTTATGCTCTTCAATGTCCTTTGCCTCGCGTGTGATATTGGTAAAATAAAGCACGATTTGCTCTTCAAGCTCACTCATGATCCAGTTTTTAATGCGAAGGGGATTTACAATAACTCTTTTATCTGCGTAAAATTCTATAAAATTAAAGCCTCCGAAGGTTGCGGCGTATTGATCTTGCGCGCCTCCAACTATGCCTAAATCCTCCCTTTCTATCTCATAAGCAAGCCTTGCGATGTCGTATTCTCCAAGGGGTAAGTTAAGCCACTCCACAAAGGCTTTAATGATGCCCACCACCAAGGTAGAGCTTCCTCCAAGCCCACTGCCACTTGGAGCGTCTGAGTAGGTGTAAAGCTCAAAGCTTAAGGGCTTTTTGATGAAGTCCTTTACCAAGCGGTTATAAATGCTTTTGTAAATGTCCATTTTTCCGTCAAGCTCTAAATGCAAGGAGCTTTTATAGCTTGTCTTAGCATTAGTATCAGGGGAGTAAAAAATAATCTTTCCATTATCCTTAGCTATCAGCGTGCAGTGAATATACATAGAAATCGTCGCATTTAAAACATAGCCCGTGTAGGTATCACAGTATAAATTTATATCAGTTCCACCACCTGCTAAACCAAGTCTTAAAGGGGTTTGAGAGCGAATTAAAGTCATGATTTTTACCTATCTAATGGAATTTTGCCAAGAGAAATTTCTTTTCTCCAGTGATTAAGCAAGTCTTCAAACATCTTTTTAGCAGGGATTAAAGGCTTCCAGTCGATAAAACTTCTTATCTTGGTATTATCAAACATTTGATAATCCGCATCAATAGGACGCAAACGCTCTTTATCTGTTTGCACCTTGATATCTTTTCGCGTGCTAAAGCTAAGTAAAATTTCTATAACTTCAGGCAGTTTAAAGGCTTCTTCACCTGCTATGTTAAAAGCCTCGCCGCAAGGAACTTTGCCCTTTTGGCTTTCAAGGCTTAAAAGATAGTAAGCCCTAACAGCGTCGCGTACATCTTGAAAGGTGCGTGTGCTTTCTAAATTTCCTACCTTGATGATGGGTTCTTGAAGTCCTGCCTCGATCAAAGCGATTTGCTTTGCGACCGTGCTTTCAAAGAAAACATCGCTTCTTCTTGGTCCGCTGTGAGTGCCCATTCTGGTAACAAAGGTGCGGATCTTATAAGCCTCGCCATAAAAACGCCCCAAATAATCCGTGCCTATCTTGCTGATACTATAAGGACTTGCGCCGTGAAATGGGGTATTTTCATCAAGGCGAATGCCTTTTTTGGCTCTGCCATAAACCTCGCTAGAAGAACAAATATGAACGGTAGGATCGTATCCGTCTTTATCCTTTAAAGCCCTTATGTTTTCCAGCAAATTTGCTGTGCCGATGATATTTGTTTGCAGTGTTTCAAGGGGGATATCAAAGGAAGTTTTGGGAAAAGATTGGGCAGCTAAATGAAAGATAAAATCAGGTCTTTTGCTCTCAAAAAGCTTTTGTAAGCTTGAATAATCGTTTAAATCTGCGTAAAATACGCTAATTCTATCCTTTTTGTTGATACGCTCATTTAGATGATAGATATTTTCCATACTTTCTTGCCAACGCATCATGCCTATAATTTCAAAGTCCGTATTTTCAAGTAAAAAATCAGCCATTTGAGAGCCAACTTGACCTGTAAAGCCTGTGATTAGGGCGGTTTTTTTCAATTATTTTCCTTTTTTTTAAATTTATTAATACTTTTTTAAAATAAGTTCCACATATATGATAATCCTATCCAATCAACTTATGTAAATTTTCTATCTGTTCTTTTATGCTAAATTGATGATTTCCTACAAAAAAGCCGTGTTTGTCTAGGTATTTTGCATTTTTAAGTTCGCCAAAAATTTCATAATCAAAATATTTTATAACAGGATTTTGAGTAAAATCTCCTGTTGCTATTGGGCGGTATTCTATATTGTTTTTTTCAAGTATTTCAATGATATCTTTTCTTTGGATTTTGGAGTTTTCTTTAATGATCAAAGAAAAGCCAAACCAAGAACTAGAGCCTATTTCTTCTTGCATGATGAAATCAGGGTGATTTCCAAAAAGTTCCTTAAAAAGCTTGGCATTTTCCCTCCTATGTTTTAAAAAGGTAGGTAATTTTTTAAGCTGTTCTATGCCTATTGCTCCACTCATTTCAACAGGGCGGACATTATAGCCTGGTAAAACGAAGTTGAAACTTTCTTCAAACCAGTTATCGCTTTTGTTACAAATCTTATTTTCTTTTGGTAAATTCCTAGTCCAGCCATGAGCTCTTAAGCAAAGCAAGATATGGTAAAGCTCTTCATCATCGGTTACTACAAAGCCTCCCTCCATAGTCGCCATATGATGAGAAAAAAAGGTCGAAAAAGTCCCCATTATCCCAAAAGTTCCTGCTTGCTTGCCTTTATATTCAGCACCCATGGATTCGCAGTTATCTTCAAGTAGAATAATATTTTTATCTTTGATCATCTCTTTGATCGCATCAAAATCATTTGGATTGCCTAATAAATTTACGATCATGATCATCTTTGTTTTATCTGTGATAGCTGATTTTAAAGCTTGTAAATCATAGTTTAGTGTGTG
This sequence comes from Campylobacter sp. MIT 99-7217, assembly GCF_006864365.1. Classification (NCBI taxonomy): domain Bacteria; kingdom Pseudomonadati; phylum Campylobacterota; class Epsilonproteobacteria; order Campylobacterales; family Campylobacteraceae; genus Campylobacter; species Campylobacter sp. MIT 99-7217. The sequence continues at coordinate 7,828 of NZ_QHLJ01000002.1, read as the reverse complement.
CAAATCAATATCTACAAATTTAAGCTTAAGCCCATACTGATAAAGTGGATAATAAGTCGTACTCCAAGAAACAGCAGGCACTATGACCTCATCTCCTCTTTTAAGTTTAGGCTTTTTAGTGTAAAATAACGCTGCAGTAGCAATTAAGTTTGCAGTTGAACCTGAACTTGTCATTACGGCGTATTTTGAACCAACAAATTTAGCAAAATCCTTTTCAAATTCTGCAACTTTTTTGCTCATAGTGAACATATCACTTTTGATAACCTCTTGTATAGCATTTAGCTCTTTTTCATCCCAAGTCGATGAAGCTAGTGGGTAATTCATTTTTTCTCCTTTTATTTAAGTTTATTTTCTAAAATTATTTTGTTTCAAATACCACTCATACATCATTTTAATTCCTTGTTCTAAATTTATTTTTGCTTTCCAGCCAAGAGCATTGATTTTCGCACTACTTGTAAGGCGTCCAGCTATGCCATCAGGACGACTCGTGTTAAACTCAAGCTCCCCTTTAAAGCCCACGATTTTTTTGATCAAAAGGGCTAAGTCTTTAATGCGTATATTTTCATTAGAGCTGATGTTAAAATGTGTATTTTCAACCTCTTTTTTATCCTGCACAAGATTTTTAAAATCCACATTTTGCATTAAAAAAATACAAGCTTCAGCCAAATCATCACTGTGTAAAAATTCTCTCTTTTGCTTTCCACTTCCCCAAATTTCCACACTTTCTTCACTCACTCCAAAAAGAGCGAGATATTTTCTTGCCTCATCAATGTTGTTTAATCTTAAATCTTTTAAAACTTCTTCATCTTTTTTCTCACTTAAAAGCTTAGCAAGATGAAATTTACGCAATAAAGCAGGCATAACATGTGCTTTTTCAAGATCAAATTTATCATTATTGCCGTATAAATTTATGGGTGTAACACCCAAGAAATTTGTGTTATACTGAATGTTAAAACTCTCGCACATCACCAAGCCAGCCATTTTAGCCAAGGCGTAGGGTTTGTTTGAAAAATCAAGCTTCCCGCTGAGTAAATCCTCTTCTACGATGAAGCTTTTATCCTTTGGATAAACAGAGGTTGAAGCCATAAATAAGAGCTTTTTGACACCAAATTTATAGGCATGATAAATGACATTGCTTTCAATCATCAAATTTTCATAGATAAAATCAGCCCTATAAGTGCTATTTGCTGCTATGCCTCCGGCTTTTGCAGCACATAAAAATACATATTGTGGTCTTTCTTTATCAAAGAAATCATGCACAGCTTTTTGTTCTGTCAAATCAAGCTGTGTATGTGATCTAGTGATTAAATTTACAAAACCTTCATTTTGTAGCTTTTTCATCAAAGCAGAGCCTACAAGCCCCTTATGTCCAGCGATAAAAATTTTGCTATCTTTCTTCATTTACTATCCTTGTGAGAACTCGCATTATATCATAATTTAACCAAAATGAACTTGATTTTGTGTGAGTAGAAGCTCTGCTTTTTATGGTTGATCCTTATTTATTTTTTTATTTTTAAAATCTTTTTTGATCTTAGGTGCGTCTATGAAGATGAATTTGATAAAGCCACCCTTATACCAATTTTTATAAGCCCTTATCCAAGCTTCCCCTAATTTATAAGATAGGTGTTCTTTTATTTTTAAAGCTTCTTTATAATCACTATAAGTTTCTAAAGGAGGTAGTTTTAAACTTGGATTTTCTTTAATAGATCTTTCATAAGCTCTTTGTTCTTGTTTATGTTTATCTTTTATATAAGATAAGACATAAGGCATTCTTATATAACCTTTTATACTTTTTGAGTTTTCTATCATAGCTTGACCTAGTTTATAAGAAAGGTGGGATTTTATTCTTGACACAGCTGAGGTTTTTATGCTTTCTTGTTGGTTTTTGCCAGTAAGCAAGACATTGTTTTTATATTTTAGTTGCTCATAAAATTCTAAAAATATCTCATTATTTGGCTCTTTTTGTAAGCAAAATTGTAAATATTGTTCTGCATGCCTTGTATCTTGCTTATGAAATGATATTTTAGCTGCTATAAAGCTAATGTAAGGGTAATTTTGTTTATTTTGAAAATTTGTATAACATTTTCTTATATTCTCATAAAAATCAAATATCCAGCCAAAATAAGTACCACTTCCATACAGACCTCCTTCAAGCTCTCTTAGATCAGATTTTACAAGGTTTTTTAAAATGAACTCTATTTGATCAAATTCTTTTAATCTAAAAAGACAATCCATAAAAATTACCTTAAAAGTTATGCTTTTATCATTTGTTTCAATAGCCTTTTTAAGATAAGAAAAAGCTTTATTAAAGTTATCTTCTCGTAAAAAATAATAAATAAAATAATAAGACATAGCTTTTTGTTTATCAGAAGTTTTTAGGTTTATATTTTTAATTATTATCTCACAAAGTTCTTTTGTTGAATAAAGCTGGTAAATTGATTGATTTGTATTTGCAGATATTGCCTGAGCAACTAAAGAAAACCCAGATGATCCTGTTGCATATATTTTATCAGCTTTAGACATTAAATTGATTTCAAAAAAGGCTTCTTCAAAATTTGTATAATTTTTATGAGAGAATAAATCCACAGCTCTTACGATTTTTGATTTTTCTCCAAGCTCTTTTTTAATATGTTTTATTAGTCTTAAATCAACACTTCTATCTTGTGAAAAAATAATCACACTATTGCCATTTGAAAGTTCTGTTTTTGCTATTTCTAAAGCTAACTCATAAGGAAAAAATCTAGAATTAATCCAAGCATTAGGACAATGAAGTCCTCCTTCATCGTCAGAATATACCCATTCTGCTCCTCTAATGTGTAAAGCACAAATTTTATTTGAATGATCACTTAGTTGCTCTTTTATAATCTTGGAGTAGTTTTGAATTTCTTTAAACTTATCACTAAAATCTATGCTTTCAAAGCATTCTTTAAGCTCTTGGTAAAATCCAAATTTTTCTATATAATGCAAGAAATAATCAGCGGTGTAATATCCATAATTTTTATAAAGATTATCAGGATTTTTAAACCAAGAAAGATTATTTTCAAAGAATTCATCTTTTAATGATGCAGGGTAACCGTATAGTGCTTCTCCATTAGTTGCGTACTCTTGAAGGTACTCTTTTGAAAACACCTCTTCTTTACTAGCCATAGAAACATCAACTATATCTTTGTTTTTAATATATGGCATATTTAGGAAATCTCCTTCTTCCCATATGAAAGCAAATTTAAAATCAAGCTTTTTAGCAAGCCAAATTCCTGTTATCATAGCTGTAAGTCTCATGCCAAGTCCATCGCCTCTTGAAGCTATGACATAACCTTTTACATTTTTTACAAAAACTTCACATTTCTTAAAATATAAATGACCCCAGCCATTTAATGAAATTTTAATATATCTTGCCTTTGTTACTTGGTAAATATTTATGTCTAAAATGTCAAACCCATTTTGCCATTCAAACATAGAATGATCAAGTGTAATCCAAGAATTTTTATCTAAAGAAAGCTCAACTTTAATGTTTTTTAAATTTTCTTGAAAAGATTTATTTGTTCTGTTTGTGAGTCTTATGCAATCTATTTCGATCTCATCTTCTAAATCCACCATCCACCAAGGATTTTCCTCAAATCCTGTATGAAAAGCAAAATCTTGCACTTCTAAATCACTTTTTAAATCGTTTTTAAATGACCATGCACTTATAGAGCTTTGTATAGCTTTTTTATTTTCTGCAACATTAATGATATCACATTCTTTAAATATCATTTTACTCCCTTATTTATGGATTTATTCAATCAATTACCTCACAATACAACGCTGTTTCTACATGGAAATTCCATAGTTCTGATGGGCGATATATTTTAAATTTATAGCCTAAATTCCAGCTTTCTATTAAAGGTTTTATATTAAAGAAATCATCAAGATTATGATAAATACTAATAAGCATTGCTGGTTTTTGAGTTTTTATAGTATTCATCGCTCCTTTTAAAAATTCTTGCTCAAACCCTTCTATATCAACTTTTATAAAACCTACTTCTATATTATTTTGCGTAACAAATTCATCTAAGGTAATAATTTCACATTCTTCATCTGCCTCATTTGCATTGCCAATAGAAGAAGCTGAACCTTGAAATTTGATTTTTAAAATTTCTCTTTTAGATCCTAAACCTTTGTTGATAGGATTAATCCTTGTGCTTTGATTTAATTTTATAGTTTGAAGCATGAGTTCATAATTTTTTTTCGTAGCTTCAAAACTATAGATATTTTTATCAGTCCATTCTTTTTCAAAGATTATGGCACTATCGCCTATATATCCGCCAACATCTATTATGTCTTTTTGCTTGATTTTCTCTAGAGTTTGAAGGCTTAAAATATGCTTGCCCATTTTACTCCAAAACATACCAACTTCAAAGTGATTTATGGGCAAAAAATATCCATTGTAGCAAAAAACATTTTCTGCGACTTGAAAAATATTTGGAATAAATTTAGTTTGTATCTCAAAAAATTCATCTAATTCTTCTTTGGTTAAATTTTGAATTTGATGATTTTGAGATAAATAACAAGTTTTTAATCTTGCTATTATTGTATAAATCTTTGTTTTACTCACTTCATCTAAATTTTGGGTTAAATTTTGAATTTTATCAAAAAGATTTTTATCCTCACATAGACATTTTCCTAATGATATCGACCAGTCATCTTTAGGAAACAAATGTGGATAATGATGCATTTGCCACTGCCACTGCATATGTTTTATTTCATGATATAATGAACTCATATTTTCACCATATGACTTTTTTGCTTCAATGATGCTTTGGGTTCTAAAATAGCTAATACCACAAAATTTATAAATATAACGCACATATTCAATCCCCCCCCCCCCTAGCATAAACATTTCTTATGCGACTTGCAATAGGGATGCCTAAAAAATAGGTTTTTCTAAAATCGCCATTTCTTCTGTGTTCCAATATTTTCATTGTATCCTCCTTTATTTGTTTAGATTTTTAAATTCCTTATAAATACTCTTAATTTTAAAAATAAAACTTAGTTTATTTTTATAAAAAGCTTCTCCTAGCCTATAAGATAGGTGCTTTTTAAGCTCTATTTGTGCTTTTTCATGATCTTCATAAAAATGGGTTGAAATTTCACTATAATTTTTCTTTGCCAATATTTTCAAATATTTTTCTCTTAATTTTTCTTTTTTTAATTCACTAAATAAGATAAAAACAAGTTTTAGTATGTTGCTTTTATTCTTTACCATAATATTGCCCGTGTGATACGATTTTTGATTTTTTAAGGCACTAAAGGCGTTATTGTTCTCAAGACCCAAGAGTGTTTCTGTATAATTTAATCTTTGTTCTATAATGTTAAGTCTTTTAGAAAGCTCTATTGAATATATTTTTAAGCCGTTTTCATTATTTTCTTTTTGTCTTTTTAGTTCATCTTTAAAAATTGGCACATTGAGAGCATTTTGCCACCATTCTTTATAAAAAGGGTAAAATTTGAGTTTGAAATTAACTGCTATATCTTTATAAATACTTTCCCAAGGCTTAGGCACACCATAGGTAAAATGTATTATCTTAATATCCTTTAATGCTTCTTCGTATTCTTCACGAGTGTAATCATAGATATAGTCTCGCACTTCATCTTTAAACGAACTTTTCCAATGGCATTTTTCATCTAGAAAATGAGCAATAAAAAAATTATATTTGGGTGAAAGTCTTATAATCTCCCCTGATAAAGCATAATTTAGTGTATCTTGTTCTGGAACTCTTGGGATATAACATTTTAAAAAATTTAATGCCCTTGATTTTACATTTATTTCTCTCCATTTTTTAAGATTTATAAGCATAAAACCAACATTAAAATATAAATCTTGATAAGATAGTGTTAGTTTTGCTTTATCTTGATTTACCGATTTTAATTTTCTATTTATCAATGAATTTGAACAATCTGGAGTGCTAGCAGCTACTTTATCTTCTAAATTGATTGCAAAAATTTCTCTTATGTCGGATAAAACCAGCATATCAGCATCTAAAAAAATACATTTGTCTATATATTCAGGAATAAAATCACCAAGTTTGATTTTAAAATAACATAGATGATTTTCGTGATTTTGCCATTTTGGACAATTTTTGAAATCACTTTCATCAACTTCGTGTATAAGAATTTCACATTTAAAAATAAAATTTAATTCTTTTTGTAATTTATCAAATTTTTCCAAGCTCTCTTTACTTGCAATATCGGTTAATATATGAAATACAAATTTTTCATTTTGAATAGATTTTTCACTTAAATTTAAAAAGTCGCTAAATTTTTTATTTTTATCTATTTTGGAGATAATATTATATATCATAACAGCTACATATTTAAAATACTTTTCATCGGCATTAAAAATAATATGAAATTCCTCATTTTTATTAATTTGAGTGGTTAATTTTGCTGTTTCTATAGTTTTTGGCAACATTTTAATTTTTATCAATAATTGTTGAGCTTTTTCTAGTTCTTCTAAAATACAATAGATTCTAAGCTTTAGATATAAAATTTTTTCATTTTTACTTCCTTCTTTTTCTAGTTTTAAGAGCATTTTTAGTGATTTGTTATACAATTTCATGCCTATGAGACATTTTATTTCTTCGAGTTTTAGAGCTTCGGTTTTTTGATTTTCACTTAAATTAGAGAGCAATGATAATGCTATATCGTATAGATAAACATTTCTTAAGCAAGAGCAGTATCCTTCTAAAAGTTCATAGTTTTTAGTTTTTTTATAAAGAAAGTCATATCTTTTTAAAGCAAGATCTAAAAAAGCTTGATTTTTTGCTTTACAAGCTTTTTGGGTTATATATTCTAAATCCAAGTCTAATCTTTTATTAGAATAAGAATATATTAATTTTTTATTTATTTCAAAGGGGCTATTTTTTATGATGGTACATTTTTTACCATTCACTTTGAACTTTGTTCTATTTGAAGTACCAATATTTAAGTATAATACTTTTTTGTAAAAAACTTGCTCTAAAAGGCTGAGTTCATAAATTTCTTCTTTATACGCAAATATTTCTTTATTGTGAAAAAATATAGACTCAACACTATCTTTATTAGCACTAAAATAGCTTATCTTTAATCCATCATGTAAGCTTTCGCGATATATTTCATATGGATAATAATAAACTTTCTTAAAGCATTCTAAAAATAAAATTTTATAATACCTTTTAGTATAATTAAAGTTAAATATAATCTGATTATCATTTATCAAGTCAAAACTTCTTTTCAAAAAAGATAAAAGTTCTTGCTGTTCTTGAGAAGTTATTTCTTTGTTATTTTCTATTGTTTGGACAAATATTTCTAATTTTTTTAAAAGCTCTTTTTGTAGAAATTTAGATACTAAAGAATGTTTTTTATAGTAAAAATCTATATATTTTTTTAATACCTTATGCAAATCATGCAAAGAGTCGTCATTTTTGGGTGCATTGCTTTTGAATATATTGGCATTTTTGACAAAGCATATAAATTTATTCTGATTATTTGAACATATGTTTTCCATAAAAAATGCTTCATATAAATCATTTTTAATATCTTCTTTGAAATTATTATTTTTACTGAATAATTTTAAAGAAAAAATTAAAGATGTGAAGTATAAATTTAAATCCAAATCTATAAAAGAATCAATGCTTATTTTATTTTTTATTTTACCTTTAGGCTTATCTTTTATATGGTCTATAAAAGGAGTGGTTTTGATTGCTATGATATCTTCACCTTCCTCTTTTCTCAAAAACCTATCCACCTCATAAAAATAATCCCTATCTAAAAAATCATCAGGATCAGTAAAAGTTACCCATTCTATATC